>NZ_FQYM01000007.1 GCF_900141705.1 Fibrobacter sp. UWP2 | reverse complement strand
AAAGAGCATGAAACTACTTGACAATGAAGCGCTAATAGCCTAGATTTACACCAGTTGGAGACCTGGATTTTCAACTAAAAAAGGGACAAATTCGTTTTTTTTTGAATAAAATTCATTTTTTCTCCGTTTTTGAGGATTGAAAGGCTAAAAAGATTAAAAAAGTGATGAAAATCACGAAAAAGCCCGTGTGCTCCGTCACAAGAATGGAGTGGGTGCTCTTAATCACTTCCGAATAGGGGCTAATAAGGTTATTTTATGATGGCATATAGTCGAGGATGTTATGACAAGCGCTCGCTCCCTTTTGCTGACATTGCTGGTCCCCTGCCTTTTGGTTGTTTCGGCTTGGGCCGCCGAAACGCACATGAACCTTTGGACCGATGGAGGGACTTTTGGATTTGGTTTCATGGGCGGCTACAACTTGTATGTATCGCAAGATGTGGGCGCTTGTACCCTCAATCAGGTTAATGTGGCGACCGGTCGCAGGTGCGTGCTGTCGAAAAAAGTTTCTAATGGTAAAGAAGCCTCGGCGGCAATGGAAGAAATCTTCCGCAAGTGGAATACCGATTACTCCAAGTACAACATGACATTTGCTTCGTCCATTGACCTTATGGGTTTTGGCGAAACAACTGCTGAAGGAACGTGTGATGCCAGCTTCGCCTCTGTTCAAATGCCCGAAAACGTGACTTTTGATGGCGGCTCTGCCAATGGCGGCAAAATCCGGAACATGTGCATTGCGGTAGACATCAAGGATAAAGATGATGTCATGAAAGGGCCTCGGGGATTCTTCTCGACTGTATCCAAGTGCTTGGTCAAGAACGTAGACTTCAAGAACGTGCGCATTGTGGTGAAAGATTCCCGCCCGGCGATGGAAGCTGGGCGCTCTGGTGCGGACTACTACCCTGTGGGCGCCTTGGCAGGTGTTGTCACCTCGGCGACCTTGGAGTCTGTTATCCTTGAAGACGTGAACATTAATGCTCCGTTCGCTGGTGGCGTGGTGGGTTACCTCCACGAATCTTCCGTTCGTAACGTCACCGCTACCGATGACTTGGTTGTCGAAAATTCTTTGCAACTGAATTTAGCGGCGAATGACTACGCCGGTATCAAAGTTGCTACCGAGAAAATGCTTGAAACCTGGCCCTCCGACTACAAAGTGTTTTTGGGAGGAATTGCGGGTATGGCAGTCAAGGATTCCATATACAACGTGAATGTCCGTGCCAAAATCACTGACAAAAGCGGTGCCATAGCGCCCTCGGCTTTGGGTGGTGTCGCCGGCGTGTTTTCTATGCAGGGGTGGCCTTATGGGGCTTTCAATGACACCTTGAGCTTTAAACGAGCCGAGGGGGACAAAGGTGCCAGTTATACAACGATTTCGGGTGGACGCGCCATGGGTGGATTCTATGGCGAAGTGGCTTTTAATTCCGCAAATAACGCTAGTGCGCGAGACTTGGTGATTACGGCATCCCGTGTCGATAGTGTTTTAATTCAGTCTGGAAAATCGGACGAGGTTTACGCCGGTGGTCTTGTGGGTAAGGTCGTCGCCAAATTTGGCTCTAAGTTTTCTTTTGTGAATAGCTATGCTAATGCCGAAATCCGCGATGTGGTTGAATCGAGTACGGCGACTGCGTACTATGCGGGAGGCTTTGTGGGGGCGACCAACGAGTGCGCCGACACCGAAGTTCCGGATGACGATGCGTTTTTTGCGGTTACTGGGTCAAAGGCTTTGGGCAAAATTAGCGTGGGCGCTCAAACGGGGGCGTCGCCCGATGTTTATTTGGGCGGCTTTGCCGGCTTCGCATGCTTTACGGCGACCCCCGACGCTTTTGTGAGGAACTCTTCCTCGGTGAAGTTGGAATCGACAGTCGGCGCAAGCGGCAGCAAGGTCTTTGTTGGCGGTGTCGCGGGCAAGGCCGACGTGTTCCGCAAAGTGGATCTGGCCTTTAAGAATTCGACCTTCGATGGTGGAATTGTGGCGTCAGCAGGGGGGAGCGACCTTTATGTGGGTGGCGCCGTTGGTCAGTTTGTGGGTAAAGAAGCGGGGACGGTGTCGTTCCATTCCTTTGCTGTCAAGAATGAGGCGGAAAGCGTACTCGCGGTTTCGGGATCGGCTGCGCATGCCAAGGCCCGTTTGGGCGGCATTTGTGGCGAATGCGTTGCTTTAAGGCAAATTTCCCAGGTTTCGGTCCACGGAGACATAATTTATGGCGATGCGGAATTCGCCGGTGACAGCTTGCTGGTTGGCGGCTTGGTCGGTAATGTTTACTCCACGGATTCAGTGAATGTTTCCAACACGTTCAGCATAGGCGAAATTGTCCTTAAGGCGGGAACCCGTTCTCTCTCTGGGGTAAAAGCGGGTTACCTCCTAGGTGCCGCTCTTATGACCGGTAATGTGCATCATGAATTTTCTTACAACTATCACTTTAACGATTCCGATAAAGAATACTTGGATGCTTTTGGCTTCATTAGCAACGGCGCCGACATAACGGAATATTGGAAAACGCCCGAGGGTCATTCCTATTACCTACCCGAGAACTGGATTTTCCGTTATAATGTTCGCAACGGCGAAACTCAGGTCCTTGCTCATAATGGCACCGAGAACTTGTACAACGGCACCATGATTGTGGCGAACATGCAAAAGGCTTCTTTTGCAGGAGACTTGAACAAAATGCAGAACCCGTATGTGTGGAGTTTTGAAGCGGGTGTAAACGGAAACTTGCCGTTCTTTGCAGACGAAAGCCATCCGGCTCAATCTCCCGAAGAAGTTGTAACCTATACGGTGACGTTTGTATTTTACCGCTGGGACGAAGAAGCCAACGCTTTTGTGAAGGTGACCCACGCTGTGGTAGTTGCCGCTGGCGGAGCGGCCTCGGCTCCCGAACTCGAAGAACGTACGGGCTATACTTTTGCAGGATGGGACAAGACCTTTGACGCCGTGGCTTCAAACATGACGGTTACCGCCCTTTATACCATTAATTCTTATGTAATTACTTTTGCCAATGGCGAAAACGTCCTGGATTCTGTTGAAGTACAGTACCAGACGGTGCCTGTATATGAGGGCGAAATCCCTGTCAAGCCCGCCACCGAACAGTATTCTTATGTGTTCAAGGGCTGGAATCCCGAAATTGTGCCCGCTACGGCTGCTGTTACTTATACAGCCAAGTTTGATTCTCTTATCAATGTGTACAGGGTAACGTTCAAAAATGGTGATGAGATTGTTCAAGAATCTGACTTGAAGTATGATGCTATGCCGTCATGTGCCATTGTCCCGGTGAAACCAGCGACCGAAAAGTACACATATGCCTTTAAGGGTTGGACCCCCGAAATTGAATCTGTGACAGGAAATGCGGTATACCAAGCGCTGTTTGATTCGACCATCGCTACGTTCAAGGTGACGTTCATTAGCCACTTGGGCAACATTTTGGAAGTGCAGACAGTGAATTACGGCGAGGCCGCGATTCCCCCAAAAGATGAGGCGAGCGACGGACGCTACTTTGTGGGATGGAGCCGCTCCATAGACAATGTGACCGAGAACATGATCGTGATTGCCTTGACGGATAACATTGCCATGCTTTCGAGCAGCTCCGTTGCCGAGAGCAGCAGTTCTGTTGAGGAAAGCAGCAGTTCTGTTGAGGAAAGCAGCAGTTCTGTTGAGGAAAGCAGCAGCTCGGTTGGAAGTAGCTCCAGCCAAGAAGAAAACGTCGACAAGCCGGTTCCAGGCTCTACTGGCCTTGAAGTCGTCGACCCGGTCATTGATCAGTCGGGTAACGCCATCCGCTTTACCTTTGGTCAGAATGCAATCAATACTCAAATCAAGACCTCGGCCCACTTGCAGGTGCTTGGCAGCAAGGGTACGCTAATCGACACAGTCCTCGCCGACTCTGTGACCGACTTTGACTCCCGCATGCAGTGGCTGCTGGTGCCCTCTCCGACAGGGAAGTTCGAGGTGGTGCTTACGCTTGCCAATGTTGTCGATACGGCGACTTACCGCGATTCGTTTGAGGTATCCAATGAAATCAAGGTGCAGCCGCGCTCGTGGCAAATGGTTTCGCTCGCCTTGCTCGATACCGACAAGGACTGCGACCGCGAAGATGCCGCCTTCTACTGGTGGGACGAAACAAACCCGGTGGGCGATTACTGGCAGTACCGCAGCTACGACTTTGGTAAGTCGAATGTGGACGCTTCCCGCGGCTACTGGTACGGCACCAAGAACGGCAATCCGTTGATACTTAAAGAAGAGATGTCGAGCAAGGACGATGTGATTACGTGGAAGCTCGACAGCCTGTATAGCGGCTGGAACCTGGTGGCGAACCCGCATGGCTGGTATGTGGACCTTACCCAGGGCAAGGGCGGCAGCGTGACGTTCTGGCGCTGGAATGCCGAAACCGGCGAATACGAAATCCCGAAGGTGCTCGGCCCTTACGAGGCTGTTTGGGCGAAGGTCTCGAAGCCCACGGTGTGGAGCGTCTCGGCAGCGCCGGTGTTCAAGCTTGACAAGAGTGATGCCAAGAATACGCTTGCCAAGGTCGGCGCCAACGAATCCTGGACTTTACAGGTGGTACTCTCGGACGACGAAGGCAAGCGCGACAGCTGGAACTTCTTGGGTGCGGGCGAGGCCTACAGCCTCGAGGAACCTCCTTCTGGCATGGGCGACCATGTGAACCTTACGATTGTGGAAGGCAAGGAACGCCTTGCCAAGAGCGTGAAGCCAGTGAGTGCCGATATGGAGTGGACACTCATGGCGACCGCGTCCAGCGCCCGCGATGGCTACCTCGCCTTTGACGGACTCGACGACTTCCGTGCCGCAGGCCTCCGTTTGTTGGTGACGGTGGATTCCAAGACGACCGAGGTGACGGATTCTCGAAAGGTGAAGGTGGTGCTGGGTGAGGGTCAAAAGCAGGTGAACGTGCGCGTGACCAAGTCGGCTGTCACGGTGGCGCAAAGCCGTTTGGAGGGCTTTAGCGTACACCAGGCCGCTCTCGGGGTGAACGTGAACTTCACTGCACCCGCCAACGTGGCGGGCAGCCTTGCCAGGGTCGACTTGATGGGAGTCGACGGCAAGGTTGTGGCGACCCAAAAGGTCCGGGCGACCTCGGGGGGCAATGCAGTGGCGCTGAAGTCCCCGCGCGGCGGTCTCTACTTTGTGAGGGTGCAGGTCGGTAGCCAGAAGGCGGTCCAAAAGGTTTTGGTGAAGTAAAAAAAGAGCCCTCTCGGGGGCTTTTTTTGTTATTGCCCTCTCTTTATATTATTTTTCAAGTATGTGGCCGGCGTTCTCAGCCCGGTTTTTGTGCACCTCAAAATTTGGAGGCCTACATGTTGACGAACCGTAAACTCCTTGCCTTGGCAACGGTCTTTTTGCTCGCGGTTTTTGCCCATTCGCAGTCATATAACGTCAAGTACTTTGTTAGTGAGGGCGTGCAGCAAGTAGGTGACGATGCGATGACCGTGTACCATATGGCGATGAATATTAACACGGACCCGACGTCGGCTGCAATGGAGCAATGCCACACCTTGAAAAATGACATAGAGACGGATCCTGACCTCGCCCCTGTTTATTTGAATACGCTTAGCAGCCAATGCGGTGTAGAAGTGTCCGTAGAAAACTTTGACGAGGTTTGTGTTCCGTGTTTTGTGAATATGGCTTCTATGGATGTCCCGGAAGACGTAGCCTATGTTTACACGTTGAACGAACCCGTTTTTTCATTTGATAAGGGCGATAAGGCGGCTTATGCCCCTGAGCTATATGGAAAAGGTCCTGGAGTTCCGGGCACCAGCTTGGCCCTGACAGGATATTTTATTCTCCCGTCTGGTGTGGAATATGTAGGTATAAGAGTAGACGATGGACTAATTTTTTCCCTTGAAACTGATGATCTCGGCAATCTGGTTTCGTCACAACAACAGTTATATATGACTGCGGTGAATGCGCCTTATGCTTTGCATATTATTGATAATGGCATACCTGTTTATGAGGAGACTACTACGGGTGGTCAAGGACAGTTGGTGAATGAAACCCCTTCCATTGGCTTGCTTTATGCAGAAAACGATCCGCATTACAAGGCGAAAGTGTTTTTTCACCCTGTGAAGGATTCTTCGACTGGATATTCGATTGTGACCTACGCCTACAACCAATCAACGAGCACGTTGGATGAACCCATGGACACGGCGCGCATAACCTTTTCTGATTCGGATCCCTCCGTTTTACTTTCGGACCATATTCGCATAGAGGGGGGGCTGCCGTCTGCCAAATTACCGTTTGGTTGGACCGAAAATGGCTGGTATGCCAAGTTTGCTTATGGCTCTGGCTTAGGATCTATGAGAACGTTTCTTGATACGACTGATGTAAAAATTAGTATCTCTGAGTACGGGGACATTGACCTTAACGAGCGCTTGCAATGGGCTCATCGGTTGTTAAATAACTATCAAGGTGATGGAGATGTTTATTATGGACTTTATATAGGCCCGGATTCCTCGTATAAGGGCTATAGAGTGGACTTTGACGCAAACGTTGACGAGTACAACAATTCTTTGTTTATGGGCGATCACACCTACCAAGGCCTGGTTGGAAGTACCGTTGAGGATGCCGAGCCTTTCCCCACGGACGTTTTCCGTACCGATGCCTGCTTTGTAGGCTGGATGCCGACCCGCGACTATGAAGGCGAAATCTTGGCTGAAACTTTAACGGATTTGACCTTGGACGAGTTTGCCGAAGAACTTGCCTCTATTCATTTTGAAAACGAAGAGGAGGACTTTTTTAAACTGTATGCAAAATGGGACGAGTCGTGCACCCCCGAAACGGAAACAATTGCGTTGGAGTATGCCGGAGGGGATTCGCTGGGCGAAGTTTCCTTGTGGCAGTACAATGTCGGCATCCATCATAAGTTTGAAAAAACTTCGAATGGCTACGAGTTAAAAATTCCAAAGCTGGACCTAGGTGCAATGTTGGATTTTGAAGTTTATGTGGACGGCGATCGCGAAGTTGCCGATAGCGGAATTGTGTTCTCCTATACTTATACTGATACTGATGGGGAAGCAGAACGGGACAGCACGGTGAATCTAAAATTGAACTATGGTAGTTTAATAAGCATTGTGCACAACTATGAAATTGAAATGAGAGATATGAAACTGACGGTCAGTTTCCGTCCGCTCCCGGTTGAGGTGATATTTAACGAAAACGCCGGGGACGACAATGTGTTCTATCGAAACTTTGACAGGTCCCAGCAACTTTATGCAGACGAAACGGAACCGCTGGAAACTACTCTTTTTAGGGCGGGTTATTGCCTTGACGGTTGGGGCTTGGCTCCGGATGCCGAAGAATTTTACACCAAGCCGAGTGACATAATCGCCGCAGCAGAACCCGGGGCGGATTCCATCGCGGTCTATGCAATTTGGTCCGAATCGAATGGGGCTTCTAGTTGCGGAGCTTCGGAAACGTTCACCTTGGTGACGAGTGCGCATGGCTCCGTAAAATTGAGCCATCAAGTTAATTATGAAGACCCCTTCTATTACAAAATGGAACCGGTTTCGGGATCCTCGTACACATACCAGATGCAGGTGCCGACGGGGGTAGGCTTTGCTTTTTATACCGAAGTGGAACCCGAAGAGGGTTATGTGGTATACCGAGCTTCTTATGTGAACGGAACGCAGTCCGACTATAGTGGCGAAAACGTGGTGTCTCAATGGATATCCTTTTATGAGGACCCTGCCGAGTTGCGCGTGCTCTTTAAGAGCTCCGGTCCGTACAACTTTACGCTTTCGCCAGATTTGGAGAACGCGACAGACTACAATGCCGTGTTCCTGGCCGCCCCCCGTGGAGTGTACCAGTTCAGTTCCCAGTCCAAGCTGTACCTGAACGAGGGAATCCCCACACTGTACGATGCTAGCAATTATACGTACACCCCGTGGAACTTAAATGAGAGCCCGGCTCAACGAACTTATGTGAACTTTGACGCCGACTTGCTGGACTCGGTCGAACTTTACGATTCGTACAAGATGACCGCCACTTGGGAACCCTTGACCGAGAACGATGCGGCGTTTAATATTACCACTCAGGTCTCGGGAGGAGAGGTCTTGCTGGTCCAGGAAATTAACGGCAAGACGGTGGAACACTCCATTACTGCGTATAATGGGGATGACAGTGCGTTGGTGTTGCCGATACTGTCAGATTTCCTCGGGTATTCGTTCCGCTTGAAACTCGTGCCCAACGAGGGCAATGTTCTGGACCAATCTGTTTTGGTTACTATGAATGGAGATTATGCAGGATACAATGAAACTGCTTATAACGACGGGGACACAATCACCTTGTTCCCGTACGGTGGTCGAGAAACGTATGCCGTGAACATCAATGCGCAGTTCGGTAAAAAATTGAAACTTGTGTTCGACGAGAATACCAAGTCGACGGATGTGTACTACGGTTCGGAATGGACGCCGTTTAAAGAGATTGTCGCAAGCGAGAATTACGTTTACCTCCCGACCCTATATTCCAATGAGGGGTGTGTGGAAGGTTGGTCCGTGAAGCCAACTGCAGAAAAAGCCGACTTTGAAAATAGCGCGAGGGGCGAAGAACTGCTGTCGGCGCTAGAAAGTGATATGGGGAATGTAAAATCCAGCTACACTTTGTATGCCTATTGGACTGAACGCGATTCTTGTCAAGATTACAAGCAACTGCGGTACGAGAGCGGCAAGCATGGAACCATTGAGCTTGAGGAGGCCTTGGTTTCTTACAATGAGGAATCAGGCGAAGACTCTGTCGATATAGTGATACACCGTTTTGCCCAAGACAGCGTGATGCTTTTGCCGAGGTATTTTATGATGGCCGGCTGGTATGTGCATGCTGTGCCCGACAGCGGTTATAAACTGGATTCGGTTCGCCTGGAGTTTGAAGGCCTTGATACCTTGGTGTTCTTGAACGGGGACCTGTTGATGCCTCCTATGAATGGAGGTTCACAACAGCAAAACTATGATTGGTTCGAGGGTTCTGTGAAATTGAGGGCGTACTTCTCTGAGGGTGAACAAGAAGAAATCCGCTACGGCTTTGACAAAGCAGAACTTCGGCTCTCGGGCAATGCCTTCCAGCTGAACCTTTCGACCAAGGGCAAAGCCATGGTGTACTCTGAGGGTCGCGCGGTTTTGATGGATGCGCTGGGTGTTGTGATGGATTCGACCGAGTGGTATGTGGATTCCGTCCCCGACCTTGTGCGCTGGGAAAAACGTGATTTGAAGCCGGGCCGCTATGTGGTGAATGCCAAGATTCGTTGTCCGCGAGGTGTGGACGTGTTTGAGCGCGCCTTTGACGTTTCGCCCAACGTGGCAGAGGCTTGCGACAACTGCTGGCAGATGATTTCGCTGGAGAGCGCCGAGATTGATTCGCTGGACAAGGACGATGCCGTGGTTTACTGGTGGGACGAAACCTCGAATTACGGGCTCTATTGGCAGTACCAGAGTTTCTCTGGGGCTTCAAAGCCTGTTGCCGGCCGCGGTTACTGGTACAATTCGCTTGAGGGCCGTGAACTTGCCATTAAAAAGGGTGAAAAGCTAAAAGAAACCGATCGCATGTGGAAGCTCGACAGCGTCTACAGCGGCTGGAACCTGGTGGCAAACCCGTATCCGTGGTACATTGACGCCTACGCCTCGGGCTTGGATTCCACTGCCGAGATTTACTATTGGAATGCCGCCGAAGGAGATTACGTCGGTACCCGCTATATTGGCCCTTATGCGGCTGTGTGGATAAAGGCCAAGGAGCCCATGGAAATTGACATCCCCTATGAACATGCCTTTGTGGTGGTGGTCGACAGCACCGGTGAAACTTGGCTGAACGATGCCGAAAACGGGATGTTTGCCTTGGATAAGCCGAAGATGCTTGCCAAGGCGAACGGCGTGGGAGACTGGTCTATCCAGGCGGTACTCTCGGATGACCGGGGCCATAGGGATTCTTGGAACGTGCTTGGCGTGGCCGCCTCGGCATGGGAGCGTGAAGCGCCTCCTGAGGGCATGGGCGACCGTGTGGACCTCTCGATTGTGGAGGGCAAAAAGTCGCTTGCCAAGAGCTTTAGGGCTGTGGATGCCGCTTACGAGTGGACTCTCGACTTGTCGGCTAGCAGCACGCGCAAGGGTTATCTCACGTTCGAAGGGCTCGAAGAACTCCGTGGCATGGGCTACAGCGTGTTTGTGACCGTCGACGGCGCAACTAATGAGATGCTGCCCGGCAAGGCGCTCCCGGTGCTTTTGAAGTCGAACGCCACGCAGGCGCGCGTGCAAGTGACCGCTGGCAAACCCAAGCTGACCGTCGTCAGCAGCCTTGGCGAGCTGCGAGGTTTGCAGACGGGTAACGCCCTCGAGGTCTCGTTTACTGCAAGCGAGCCTTTGCAAGGGCAGGAGGCTCGTGTGCAGCTGGTGAGTCTAAAGGGCGAGGTTGTGGCTGCGGCTAGTACTCGGACCCAGGCAGGGGCAAACCGTGTGCGTCTGGAAACCTCGCGCTCCGGCCTGTTCTTGCTTCATGTGCGCGTTGGAAACCTCTCCAAGTCTGCGAAAATTGTTATAAAATAAGCCGCAAAACGTGATCGCGTAAACTTTTGGCACCCTTTTTTGGGGTGCCAAAGTAATGTTTTTGTAACATCCGCCAAATGTTTAGTTATTTTTTCCTTGATAAGATACAAGGAAAATCCTATGAGAAAGCTTCGCTTTTTTATGATTCTGGGTTGCCTGTTGGCGACTTCCATGGCCTTTGCTGCAACTGTGTCTCCATTACCGCCGTTGCCCGAAAATCACACCATGTTCTGCTTTTCGGGTGGTGCTCTTACGGGTGGGGATAGCCTCGTCATTTCGCAAAAGAAATATTCCGAATACAATGCGGCCGTCGACCATTGCGTGAGCTATTGGTATATAAACACTTCCGTTTATTCTCAAGAGTATGAGAGCGGAGAAGAGGCTTTGCATTTTACAGCTACGTTTGATGATGAACGCGCTTATTACGATGCACGGTCTGTAATCATGGCGCATTTAAACAATAACGTCCTTGCTTCGGTGACTCTTGCGACAGATTTGGATTTTGGTGATGATGAAACAGATTATACCAGTAGTACAGAAACATGTAAGGATTTTGCGGACAACAACCTTTCTTTTCAAAATCGAGGATTGTCTTTTGATGAAACACAACGTTTGATAGATGCTGGAAACGCTGTCATAAAAAATGTGTGTTATGTTGCGGAAACATCTAACGGTGTGTCTTTTTTGTCTTTTGCCAATAATATGACGAGCTATGGCAATTTGTCTTTTGACCATATTTATTTCCGCTTGGGGTCTGAGAATGAGAACAATCCGACGAGCGCAAGTGTGCTTGGGTCTATCACAGGATATGTTCACGACATAAGTGTCAAAAATTCCTATTTTGAAGCGGGTTTCGCAGGTGCTTTGGGCTCCTCAAACGATTCTTACAGTTTAATCTCCAACATAACCATTGAAGACGTTGTGGTGAAAGGGGCTGAGTATGCGGGTGCGTTTGTGGCGACCGCCAGTCAGGCTGACCTTAAAAAAATAACCGTCAAAAACGCTGATGTTTCGGGAAACGTGGCTGGCGGCTTGATGGGAACTTTTGCTTATGGTAATGTTGGTGAATGGAGCATTGATTCTGTAATTGTTGGGACGACTTCAGTTCATGGGACGTATGCTGCAGGCGGCTTATTTGGTTCTATTAGTATATCGTCTATGGGTAGTGCAAATGTTCACGTAACCCATGCCGGTTTGAGCTCGGTGTCCATTGACGGTGCGCGTTATATGGGAGGCCTTGTAGGATATTCTGATGTAGGAGGACAATCTAATGCTGCCATAGACATTCGTGAATCTAGTTTTGAGGGGTCTGTTGCTCTTGGTTGTGCCGATAATTCGGCTATAGGGGGTGTGATGGGCGCTTTGGCTGCGGACATGTATGGGACAAATTCGGTAGCTGTCAGTGGAACAGGAGTGAAAGCGACCATAGGTTCGGCAACGCCTTGTGCTACTCCTCCCAGCACAATGAGTGTTGGAGGTTTGATAGGTGAGGGTTATGGTGACGAAAATGATGGTGCTGTGAATATTTCGGCTAAGGACAATTTTATTATCGGCAGCATATTGGTGCCTAATGGGCAAACTTCCTCCATTGGATACTTGGTTGGTGCAGAAAAAAATGGAACGTCTTCAACTTTGATAGACAACTACTACTATGGCTCCACGGGAGATGCGGCTGTAGTGGGCATAGGTTCCATGAGCCAAGCGGAGTGGAATGCCGGTATGGTAAGTGGAAATTTTTTAAGCTACAACAACTTCCGCAACGACAATGGTGGAAAATTGACGGCTACAGGAACTCTTGATTATAGGTGGACCCAAAAGTCGGTAGTCAATGGAACCAATGTGTATGCGAACGGAATCCTTGCCGACGCCACCATGAAATCGGATGCGCTCCCGGCAATTATGAACATGGTTGATGCTTCGGAGCGTGATGTATATTGGACTCGCACAGATGACGACAATGACGGGCTTCCGTTTTTTGCCACTGCAGGCGTGGCGCCCTTCCCCAACTGGGTTGTTCTGTTTGACTTGACGCAACTCTGCGCAGGCAATGCAGGCTGCTCCGATAAAATAGCGGCCTTAAACCCATTTGAAATTACAGACGATCAAGTCTCCGAAACTAGCTATTACAAGGCGTTTTACACTACTAGCGAAAAGAAGTTCTCGGAAAACGGGCTAGAGTCTTTGGTGGATGCCGTGACTACAGCGTTGGGTGCTGGTGAATATTACTGGAATTATTGGGAAAATACGGGTTTTGATAAAACTGTTGAAAAACGTATTCCCATAAGCCTTGCGGGAGTCCAGTCCGAAAAGTTCGGTGCTATTACGCAAATGACGGGGCCATATTTCGTCTACATTCAGCAGACGAGTCGTTATACGGTTTCTTATTGGTTGAATGTGGGCAACGATCAAACCCCAAATTACCAAAAGATAGATGAAGATTGGACTGCGACGTCATTGTTCTTTTTGACGCAGCCGGTTTACGATATAGTTAATGATGAAAATGGTCCTGGCCTCTTTTTCCCGCCGGCGATATATGAATTGCCTGCAGAAGGGTTTAGTGGGGCGCTGACCAGTTTCGCAAGTTACGTGAGACTGTGCGCCGACGAAACTGGGACGGATTGTATTGGTGATATGGATCATTATTATGATTGTTATGGAAGCAATGCTGGTTATTATGATCCACAAAATGTACGCAATTTGTGGGATTACATCGGATTGACATGTACAGATCCTAACTTGAATGGTGAAGAAACGGATGTGTCAAACTATAAACACCTCCGTGTTGAATACAAGCGATCCACTTCCTACTATATGACCTTGGTGCGGATTGCTTCGGATGCTTGCTCTGAAAATGACCTTTGTTCCATGAAGATTACTGCGGACGGAATCGGAGCCGATGGAATTACTTCTGGAAGCGCGAAAATCCCATCGAACAGTGATGAGTCTTCAATTCCGACGAGAGGCTCTTATTCTTTTGAAATAAACAAGCCTGGGTACAAGCTGACCTCCTACACGGTAAATTTGATTATAGACCCTCCTGCTTTTGATGAAGAGGAAGGAACCGTGCAAAAAATCACGGTAGAGGACAACTCCTTTGCCTTGCCTTCTGTTATTCTTTCTGGTTATGACGAAGCCTGGCAATACTCCAAACGAATTGTTTATTCGCTAGAGAATCCCGACAAGGTGATTATGGACAGCTTGTTTGTTGCAATTCTCGATCTTAATCAAAATTACGGGGATCTTTCAAACCACATTGAAGTGTCTGGCACATTTGAAGCAATTCCGTATGACGTGTTCTTCCATGTCCCGGTGGCGCCTGAACCGGGGATGTCCTCGCCATATTTTGTTTCGACCGATATGCAGGCTAGCAAGACGTATAAACTTGATGACGAAAGCCTCTTTTTCCTAAACGAGCTCTATGGTAAAGTGACTGATTATGAAAATGGGACGGAGTATGTTGAACCGGTACAGGGCTGGAATCTATCTCGTGAGATGCGTTATTCTGATGTTTATTCCTTTACTGCAGATGTGGTTGCCACTGTGATAAGTGACGGCTCTTTGGTTCCGGCGACGGAAACTGCCAATGCGCAAATCCATTTGTATGCGAACTGGCAGGAAATAGCAGACAATTATACGCGAAACTTTATCCCCGCAAATGTGCCCGTGTGCAAAAGCCCAGAAGAAGGCGAAGAGGCGGTTTGCTGGGGGGACGAGGATGTTTTCCCCGGCGAGATTGTACTTAAACAGTCGCTGGGCGAGACTGTCTTTGAACACCATGCAAACATAGTTGAGAATGAGGATGTAGGTGGAGATCCATATTTGGCTGTCGAACTTCTTGAAGGCAATTTGGTCAATAAAGAATTTTGCTTTGACGCCAAATTTAACGTGGATGGCGGATATGCTGTTAAAAATGTTAATGTGTCGGGCCGTTTTGCTCAATTGCCGAACGAGCCGGAAGGTAGCCCTGTAACCCTTAGTTATAAGCTTAATGACGATGACTCTCAAGATACTATTATTTGTTTGAACGGTGCGGCGCGAAATGTGCAGTTGACAGTAGATATAGACACGTTGCAATACGTTATTCATTTTGCCGTCCCGACGGATTCGAACATTTTTGCATTGGATCCGTACACGGGTGACAATTGGATATTCGCAAAAGAATACACTGTGATAAGTGACGATGCAAGTATCCCGCGCATTGCTTCGAGTGAGGGCTGTGTGGCTTGGTCTTTGAATGAAAATGGCCAATTGCTTGCCCCGCTTTCTGGCAGCAATGACGAAATGAATGGGGGAATAGGTGAAGTTGTTGAACTTAATGGAAATGTGGCTAAGTTGCTGACTCCAGGTGAAAACACTCTATACCCTCGCTCATACGGCGGAGAAGATTGCCCGCGAGGTTCTGAGGTGACAAATGCTAAACTGCATACGAATGGCTTTGGGACTATTGTTTTGACTCAATCTTTTGGAGTGGATGATGAACAGGTGGTTGTTCCGCACCGCTTTACTCCAGATGATGCCGGGGATACGGTCTATACAATGATAATCCCTCGTGTTAATACCAAAGACGGACTTGGTTCTATAAGCTTTGCGCTGAAAGCGGAACCGGACAGCAATTACTTCTTGAGCGGAAATATAGAGGCATTTTATGAACTGCTGGAGGAAGGTCGGTTCCAAACGTCTTTGCGTGACGGTGCTGACTTTACTTTTGAAGGCTATACCTTGGATCTTTACGCCAACTTCGTTAGCAAGGGCCCGTATTACGTAAAGTACGACTTGAATATGGCTGACGAAAAAATGCCTGGCAATCTGTTTATTCCGAGCGGCATGACCCAGAATAAAACAGTGTTTCTTTCGGAGCGTGATTCTGACGGGCTTACTAATTATGCTGAACTTGATAAACCTTTTAGGAATGATTCCTGCTTTATGGGCTGGAAAACGTTGGACAACATGTTTACTAGAGTCGATGCCTCTACTGCGCAGTTCCTGAGTAAAGACTCCACCGAGCCGACCTTGCTCAAGGCGGTATGGGGACAAGGCAAATGCGCTACCGCTGATTCTAGGGTTGCTTTGGCGTTGGTTTCCAATGAAGGTGAAAGGTCGTCTGATACAAGTGCTGTCGCCCATGCGAAGGTCAAACTGGTGCAGACCTTTGGCGAAAAGACAATTGAGCACCTTTTGGAAGACTCTAAGGGGATTGAACTGGGCTCTGCACCGGAAGGGTACGATGTTGACGTGGTCGTGATTCCGGATCCCGGTTACAAGGTCGTTCGTGACACAAACGGGGCGCCTGTGATGGGTGCCAAGTATCGTTTGAATGATGGCTTGGCTGAATCCATGACGGCCGAAGGCTCTACATTCAAGATTGGTTTCGTGGATGTGGAGCCTTCGCAAGCACTTGTTGTGGTTCCGCAATACTACTTTGCCCCGCAGGTGACCATAGCCGATTACCTGTTCACGTTTAACACCAATGGACAAGGTTCCAATGTATTCTTTGGTTCCGGTTGGTTCCCGCAAGGGGAGTACAGGCTGAACGGAGATAGCGTTGCCGCATTCCCCAGGGATGCGTTCCGGGCTGATGCTTGCCTTGAAGGGTGGACTTTTGAACCCGATGGGACAACTAGCTATAATGGCTATGACATGGACTTCATGATCGCAGTTAGGGATCGTGATGTACTTGGTCTCGAGTCAGATACCCTGTATGCCGTGTGGGATACCTCATGTGTCCAGAATGTTGTCAAGGTGGTCTCCAATAATCAAAAGGGAGGCCGTTTGAACCTGCTCCAGGTGATTGAAAACGACACAATCTCATTTGAAGTGGGCGAGGAGGGACTCGAGGTCCCCTATATAGATGATGGACTTCGTTTTATCACCAGGTTCATTGCAAAATTTGGTTGGTCCCTGGCTGAGGGTGAACCTGTGAAACTGATGGATGTGAACGGGGTCGTTTACGATTCCCTGCCTAATGGCGGAGAAATCGTTTTGAATCGTTCCATGGTCATAGATGTAGAAATGAGTCCCGATGAATACCACTTGGTCTTTGACGCGGTCAATGACGATGCAACCATATTCTATGGCGATGATTGGAAGTCTGAAGGCATATTTAGCTTGGCCGAAAAGAGCGAAATCCCGCTCCCGGCAGTGCTGTACACTTCTGGAGAATGCCTTGAGGGGTGGACGTTTGAAGGGGCTCAGTCTGCGTATGCCGATTTTAACGAAGATATGGCTAAAGATATGCTTTCTGCCTATAAAGACTCCATGGGAAGTAGCTTTACTGTAAAGCCGCGTTGGACCGATGATCTGTCTAAGTGTAGGGGTGATTTTACACGCATATTTGTTGAGTCTGAACATGGCTCGATTGTGCTGAACGACGTTTCTCGTGAAAAGACTGAAGTCCATGAGTTCACCAAGGATGGCTCCATGGTGCTCCCGCTGAGGGTGAACGGACAAACTCTTATGCCTGTGGTGGAGGCGGACTCCAGCTTTATGATGGACTCTATTGTGGTCACTCGAGTTCATGAGGTTGGTCAAGAAAAGGTGGAAGAACGCTATACGGTTTACCCTGGTGCGACTCTGCCCTTCAATCTCGAAAACGTCTCCTTGCGAGTTTTCTACAGCAAGAGCAACAAGACGCCTGTTGTGGTGAAGGCTAAATTCATGCAGACGGGCAATGCTATTAAGGTTGCCTTTGAAACAAGTGCGTTTGAAGTGACTCGCGGCGTGGATGTTTCGCTCAAGATGATTGACTTGAAGGATGACTCTATTGTGGTCGATACGCTTTTGGGCGACTCGGTGAGATCCGCCTTTGCGGATTCCTGGGAAATGTTCCCTGTATATCCGGGTTACTACAAGGTGATTCTCTTGAGTGGGGATTCCCTTGAACAGGTTGATACAAGCTTCATTGTGAGTGTGGCCCCCGGCATATCTGCGGTGCAGGCTGATGGCTGGCAAATGATATCGCTTGCCGCTATTGATTGGGATTCCCTACAGTGGGATGACGACATCAAGTTCTACTGGTGGAACGAGTTGTCTATGTCGGGTAAGTACTGGCAGTACTATGAACTCAATCCGTCGGATAGCATTGTGGACACCCGAGGCTACTGGTACAGCTCGCTCGAAGGCCGAGCGCTCCCACTCCGCGCTCAAAAGGATGACGGCGCCGACGTGGTTTGGCAGCTGGACAGCGTTTACAGTGGTTGGAACATGGTGGCGAACCCGCACGGCTGGAAAGTGAACCCCTATGGAGATTTGCGAGACGGTGAACCGGACTTTACTGAAGATACTGAAATGGAGTTCTTGCATGTGGACCCCAAAACAGGCGGTTATGTTCCTGTGTTGGAACTGGAGCCGTACGAGGCGGTGTGGGTGCAGGTGGAAAAGCCGACCAAGTGGACTTTCTCGGCGAAGCCTGTGTTCAAGCCGGCGGTGCGGGATTCGCTCATGGAAGAAGGCGACAGTACCAAGGCTTTGGGCAAACGCAACGTACTTGCCAAGGCGGTGGACGGCAAGAATTGGAGACTCCAACTCAGGCTTTCCGATGCTTCGGGCAAGTCGGACTTCTGGAACATGATTGGTTCGAGCAGCAAGCCGTTTGCCACCGAGGAGCCTCCCGAGAACATGAGCGACCATGTGAACCTCTCGATTGTCGAGGGCAAGAAGTTCCTCGCGAGGTCGGTCAAACCGGTTGCAGCCGAGCAGGAATGGAAACTTGAACTCTCTGCCACAAGCAGCCGCATGGGCTACCTGGAAGTGGACGGGGTCGATGCCCTCCGCATGTTCGGGCTCAAGGTGTTTGTGACGGTCGACGGCAACACGACCGAGATGACGGATGGCAACCGCATCCAGGTGCCGCTCGCCAGGAAGTCGAAGTTCGCAACGGTGCGTGTCGCGCCGACGGCGAAGACGCTTGTCGTTTCCCAGCTTTCGGCGGTTCGCGCGGTCAAGGCTGGTTCGGCCCTCAGCGTGACGTTTAATGCGACCGAGGGCCTGGCCGGTGCAACTTCCCGTGTGGAACTCTTTGACATGCAGGGCCACGTGATGGCGACTGCTACGGCAAAGACCCTCGCCGGTTCGAACCAGGTGACACTCGATGCTCCGCGTCCGGGACTCTACATGCTCCGCGTGCGTGCCGGCAGCCAGTCGAGCGCTGGCCGAGTGCTGCTTAGGTAAATTGCTGATTTTAGCCTAAAAAGAGCGTTTTCCGCCTGTCGTGGGAACGTTCTTTTTTGATTCTTACGCCCCCTTGCCAATCTTGCCATAGGGGGCCAAATATGCTAAATTTGAGCCCGCTATGACAAAGGCTAAATTCATCAAATTCATTATTGCGTCGATCCTCGCGATTGTCGCCCTCTACTTGCCCTACGAATCCATGGGATTCGATGCCGCAAGCCCCATGGGAATCCTCAACCCGCTCGAAATTCGCGTCATTGGCGTTTTCGTGATGGCAGCCCTTTTCTGGATTCTTCAACCGTTCCCGATCTGGTCCACCTCCATGCTGGTGATTGTGCTTATGATTATCACCATGTCGGACTCCGCTTTGACGCCCTTCCGCGTCGACGGTGTGACCATGATTAGCCACAAGTCCATTATGGCGACGTTTGCGAACCCCATCATCATGCTCTTCTTGGGCGGGTTCTTCCTCGCTGCCGCTGCGACCAAGTACAAAATGGACTTGAACCTCGCTCGCGTGCTCTTGAAGCCCTTCGGCAAGAACCCGAAGTTCGTGCTGCTCGGCCTTATGCTCATTACCGCCGTGTTCTCGATGTTCATGAGCAACACAGCTACCGCCGCCATGATGCTCGCCATTTTGGCTCCTGTGCTCAAGCTCTTTGACGAAGATGACCGCGGTAAAGCGGCCTTTGCCCTTGCCATTCCCCTTGGCGCCAACATCGGTGGTATGGGTACCCCGATCGGTACGCCTCCTAACGCTATCGCCCTCGGTGCCTTGAACGATGCCGTTGCCCGTGGCGACTTGAACGCCGCCCCCGTGTCCTTTGGCCAGTGGATGGCTTTTGGTATCCCCTACGTGATTATCCTTATGGTGGTGGCCTGGATTTTGCTCCTCAAGATTTACCCCATCAAGATGAAGCAAATGGTTTTGAACATTGAAGGAGCCGGCAAGTTTGACACGAGCCCGAAAGCGATCATTGTCTACATTACCTTTGCTCTGTGCGTGCTCCTTTGGGTGACGGGTAAGGGAGTGCATGGCATTAACGACAACGCCATTGCCATGATTCCGATGGCTGTATTTGCCCTCACGGGTGTGATTACCAAGAAGGATTTGAACGCCATGAGCTGGGACGTGCTTTGGCTCGTCGCCGGCGGCTTTGCCCTGGGTGTTGGCCTTAACGCCACGGGTCTTGCGGCTCACCTTATCAAGACAATCCCGTTTGCAAGCTGGTCTCCGTTCGCCCTCATGGTCGGCTGCGGCGTCATCTGCCTCTTTATGGCGAACTTCATGAGCCACACTTCTACGGCGACTCTCCTTGTGCCGATCCTTTGCGCTGTGGGCATTGCTTGCCAGAACAACCTCACGGGGCTTGGCGGCGTCACCGCTCTCCTCGTCTCTGTCGCCTTCGCAAGCTCTCTCGGCATGAGCCTCCCGATTTCGACGCCTCCCAACGCTCTTGCCCACGCCACCGGTTACACCGACACGCGTGGTATGGCCATTACGGGTGTGGTGATGGGCATTCTTGGCTTGGTGCTTTCCTGGGTCATGATGATCGTGCTCGCCAAGCTCAACTTCTTTGGTTCGTAATAGAACGGAAGTCGTTGAACTAGACTGGTTTAAAAAGAGTCTCCGCAACGGGGCTCTTTTTTTGTATATTGGCAATACTCTATAGGAGGGATTTTATGATCCGCAAATTTCTTGGTTCTCTTATCTTGTTGAGTGTCTTTGGTTTAGCTGCGTGTGGCGGCGATTCGGGCAACAACACAGACTCCACGGAAGACGAATGTACAAAGGATCCTGGTGCCCCGATGTGCCAGGTGGACGAGCCCGAAACCCTCGAATAATAGCCCGGAACTTTTTTACATTTTTTGTTTCCGCCGTATTGCCATGGGGGTGCGGTTATTCTATATTTGCGCAAGTTTAAACCTTGAGCGATTTAGACAAAAAATGAAAAGAATTCTTGCAATGTCGAAGCCCAATGCAGTTTGCGCAATCCATGGCGCAACGGCAGATGGCTTTTTCAAGGGTTCTAAATTTTCTGATTTTGATTTTGCTGGACTTTTTAGTTCAGCATTTTTTTTACCGGCATTGTCACCGCGCACATGTTGCGCGGTCACCATTTTAACACAAGAGTTTAATAATTAGTCATACGGAGATAAAAAATGAAGATTGAAGGCATCGACAAAGTCCTTATCATCGGTTCTGGCCCGATCGTGATCGGTCAGGCTTGCGAATTCGACTATTCCGGCACCCAGGCTTGCAAGGCCCTGCGCGAACAGGGTTACAAGATTGTGCTCGTGAACTCCAACCCGGCTACCATCATGACCGACCCGGTCATGGCCGATGCCACTTACATCGAACCGCTGAACGTCGCCCGCCTCACCCAGATTATCGAAAAGGAACGCCCGCAGGCACTCCTCCCGAACTTGGGCGGTCAGACCGGCTTGAACCTCGCCTCTGCTCTGAGCAAGGCTGGCGTGCTGGACAAGTACGGCGTGAAGGTCATCGGTGTGAACCTCGACGCTATCGAACGCGGCGAAGACCGTGAAATCTTCAAGGAAACCATGCAGAAGCTCGGTATCGACACCCCGCGCTCCGGCATTTGCCACTCTGTGGAAGAAGCCGAAAAGATTGTTGCTGAAATCGGTTACCCGGTGGTCGTTCGCCCGGCATACACCATGGGTGGTGCAGGCGGCGGCTTCTGCTACAACGTGGAAGAACTCCGCACCATTTGCTCTAACGGTCTTGAACTCTCCATGACGCACCAGTGCCTCATCGAAGAATCCATCCTCGGTTGGGAAGAGCTGGAAGTCGAAGTCGTGCGCGATTCCAAGAACCAGATGATCGCCATCTGCTTCATCGAAAACATCGACCCGGTGGGCGTGCATACCGGTGACTCCTTCTGCGCAGCCCCGTTCCTCACCATCGACAAGAAGCTCGAAGAAGAACTGAAGGAAAAGGCCTTCAAGATTGTGGAATCCATCGGCGTGATTGGCGGTACCAACGTGCAGTTCGCTCACGACCCGAAGACCGGCCGCGTGGTGATTATCGAAATCAACCCGCGTACCAGCCGCTCTTCCGCTCTCGCTTCCAAGGCTACCGGCTTCCCGATCGCCCTCATTTCTGCAAAGCTCGCTGCAGGCCTCACCCTCGACCAGATTCCGTACTGGCGCGACGGAAGCCTCGAAAAGTACACCCCGAGCGGTGACTACGTGGTGCTCAAGTTCGCACGCTGGGCATTCGAAAAGTTCCGCGGCGTCGATGACTGCCTCGGCACCCAGATGAAGGCCGTGGGCGAAGTCATGGCTATCGGCAAGACCTACAAGGAAACCCTCCAGAAGGCTATCCGCGGCCTCGAAAACGGTCGCTCCGGCCTCGGCTTTGCGAAGGACTTCAACAAGAAGAGCAAGGAAGAACTCCTCGAAATGCTCAAGACTCCGAGCTCCGAACGCCACTTCCAGATGTACGAAGCTATCCGCAAGGGCGCAACCGACGAAGAGATCTTCGCTGCCACCTACGAAAAGGCTTACTTCGTGCAGCAGATGCGCGAACTCGTGGAACTCGAAGAAGAAATGCTCAAGACTCCGGGCCGTCTCCCGGCCGACGAACTCCTCATCAAGGCCAAGAAGGACGGCTTCAGCGACAAGTACATCGCAAAGATTCTCGGCATCCGCGAGAAGGACGTGCGCAAGAAGCGTACCGAACTCGGCGTGGTCGAAGGCTGGTGCGCAGTGCCGGTGAGCGGCGTGAAGGACCAGTACTACTACTACAGCACCTACAACTGCAAGGACGAATCTACCGCTTCCAACAACCCGAAGAAGATCATGATTCTCGGCGGTGGCCCGAACAGAATCGGTCAGGGTATCGAATTCGACTACTGCTGCTGCCACGCTGCAATGGCTCTCCGCGAAATGGGTTACGAAACCATCATGGTGAACTGCAACCCCGAAACGGTCTCTACCGACTACGATACTTCCGACAAGCTCTACTTCGAACCGGTTTCTTTGGAAGACGTTCTGCAGATTTATCATAAGGAAAAGCCGGCTGGCGTGATCGTGCAGTTCGGTGGCCAGACTCCGCTGAACATCGCCCGCGCACTCTCCGACGAAGGCGTCAAGATTCTCGGTACGAGCATCGACTCCATCGATATCGCTGAAGACCGCGACCTGTTCCGCAAGATGATGGACCAGCTCGGCATCCCGATGCCGGAAAGCGGCATGGCCACGAACATCGACGAAGCCCTCGCTTGCGTCAAGCAGATCGGTGGCTACCCGGTGATGATCCGCCCGAGCTTCGTGCTTGGCGGCCGCGGCATGGAAGTCATCTACGACGAAAGCATGCTCCGCGAATACGTGGCGAAGGCCGTGGGCGTGACCCCGGATCGTCCGCTCCTCATCGACCGCTTCCTCCACAACGCTTTGGAATGCGAAGCCGACGCCCTCTCTGACGGCGAACACGTTTACATCCCGTCTGTGATGGAACACGTGGAACTTGCCGGTGTCCACTCCGGTGACTCCGCCTGCATCATCCCGCCGGTGACCATCACCAAGGAAAACTTGACAACCATCAAGGATTACACCAGGAAGATTGCCGAAGCCCTCCATGTTTGCGGCCTCATGAACATGCAGTACGCTATCGAAGACGGCAAGGTGTTCGTCCTCGAAGCCAACCCGCGCGCAAGCCGCACGGTGCCTCTGGTCTCCAAGGTTTGTAACACGCAGATGGCCCGCCTCGCTACCCGCCTCATGCTCGGTGCCAAGCTCGAAGACTTGAAGCTCAAGGACAAGAAGTTCAACCACCACGGTGCTAAGGAAGCTGTGTTCCCGTTCGACAAGTTCCCGAAGGTGGACCCGGTTCTCGGCCCCGAAATGCGCTCTACCGGCGAAGTGCTCGGCCTCTCCGACGACTACGCCCTCGCTTACTACAAGAGCCAGGAAGCCGCAGGTTCCTTCCTCCCGAACGAAGGTGCCGTGTTGATTAGCCTCTCCGACAAGGTTAACTTGTCTGAACAGGCCATCGAAATCGGCAAGGAATTCCAGAAGCTCGGCTTCAAGATTTACGCTACCGAAGGTACCGCCAAGTTCTACGAAGCCGCCGGTGTCAAGTGCGAAGTGGTGAACAAGATTGCTGAAGGCCGTCCGAACGTCCTCGACATCATCCTGAACAAGCAGGTGAACCTCATCATCAACACGCCGTGGGCAAAGCGCGACGCCATCAAGGACGAAAGCGCCATCCGCAAGGCCGCCATCAAGTACAAGGTTCCTTACATCACGACCCTCGCCGGTGCCTACAACACCGTGAAGGGCATCGCCGCTGCAAGGAACGGCCACGGTGCCGTTAAATCTCTGCAAGAATACCATGCAAGCATTGAAGAGATTTAATTAGGCGTGTCATCCTGAGCGTAACGCCGTAAGGCGTGAAGTCGAAGGATCCAAAAACTTTAAAGACCGTAGCAATAAAATGCTGCGGTCTTTTTTGTGTGTATGGGAGGGGGAGGAATCCCCCTCGCTTCTGTTTCGCCAGACTTGAAACAGTATAAAGGTTGGTGAGCCTGTCGAACCATCCGTAACGCCCGGGCTTGCAGAAAAAGTGTAGAAGGTACTTCCGCATTTGCGGATGCTTTTTCTACATAGTGGTGGTGTTGCTCCAACTTTTGTTGGGGCGATTTTGCATTTGTGCAAAGGCGCTTATACTTTTGTTGTAGCCATTTTGGACAGCATGTTGGATTTGTTCTAAAAAATTATATATATTCTCCAATGACAAACCAAAAATGGAGAATGTTATGGCAAACAAATACGCAGGCACCCAAACCGAGAAAAATCTGGAAGCGGCTTTTGCAGGCGAATCCCAGGCTCGCAACAAGTATACCTACTTCGCTAGCCGCGCCAAGAAGGATGGTTTCGAGCAGATTGCCGAACTCTTCCTCAAGACTGCCGACAACGAGAAGGAACATGCCAAGATGTGGTTCAAGGAACTGGAAGGCATCGGAGACACTGCCGAAAACCTGAAGGCTGCCGCCGACGGCGAAAATTACGAATGGACCGATATGTACGAGGACTTCGCGAAGACCGCCGAGGCCGAAGGCTTCAAGGCTCTCGCCAACAAGTTCCGCATGGTTGCCGCTATTGAGAAGCGCCACGAAGAACGCTATCGTGCCCTCCTCAAAAACGTGGAAACTGCCGCCGTGTTCGAAAAGAGCGAAGTCAAGGTGTGGGAATGCCGCAACTGCGGCCACATTGTCGTGGGCACCAAGGCCCCGGCCGCATGCCCCGTGTGCGCCCATCCGCAGTCCTTCTTCGAAGTCACTGCTGAAAACTATTAAGAGACCGCTCGTTCGTCGTCTCGGGTGAGGAACCTCCGGTTTCTCACTCGCTCTCGCAACCACGCCTCGTTAATACGAGGCGTTTGTTGCTCACGGAAGGAGCCGAGTGTCGCGGCAGACTGCTTGCATGCCGATATGACCGAGGCGACGAGTAATGCGCTCTGCGCAATTACTAATAAGACCGCTCGTTCGTCGTCTCGGGTGAGGGCCCTCCGGTTTCTCACTCGCTCTCGCCTCCGCCACTGATTAATATCAGTGGCTCCGGCTCACGAAAGACCGCTCGTTCGTCACGAATGACCATTCGTTTTGAATGTTTCCATCCCCGGTTTCGGCCGGGGGTTTCTTTTTTTCTAAATTTATGGGGCTAACAATTCCATAATGAGGTAAAAACAAAAAATGGCAAGAGCATTGATTATCGGTTGTGGCGCTGTCGCCACGGTTGCTATCAAGAAGTGCTGCACGGCAAGCGAAGTGTTCAGCGAAATCTGCATTGCTAGCCGTCACCGCGAAAACTGCGAGAAGCTCGCTCAGGAACTGCGCCCGAACACGAAGACTGTCATTACGACTGCCGCCGTGGATGCGGACAAGGCCGAAAATGTCTCTAAGCTCATCAAGGAATACAAGCCCGACCTGGTGATGAACATCGCGCTCCCGTACCAGGACCTCGCCATCATGGATGCCTGCCTCGAATGCGGCGTGAACTACATGGACACGGCGAACTACGAGCCCGAAAACATCGACGATCCGGAATGGCGCAAGGTCTACGACAAGCGCTGCAAGGAACAGGGCTTCAGCGCCTACTTTGACTACAGCTGGCAGTGGGCATACAAAGAAAAGTTTGAAAAGGCCGGCCTCACGGCGTTGCTGGGTTCCGGCTTTGACCCGGGTGTTTCCCAGGCCTACTGCGCCTACGCCCTCAAGCACCAGTTCGACACCATCGAAGAAATCGACATTTTGGACTGCAACGGTGGCGATCACGGCTACAAGTTTGCCACCAACTTTAACCCCGAAATCAACCTGCGCGAAGTTTCCGCTCCGGGCAGCTACTGGGACACCGACGCTAACGGCAAGGGCCACTGGGTCGAAATCCCGGCCATGAGCATCAAGCGCGAATACGTGTTTGACGAAGTGGGCAAGAAGGACATGTACCTGCTGCACCACGAAGAAATCGAATCGCTCGCCCAGAACATCCCGGGCGTGAAGCGCATCCGTTTCTTCATGACATTCGGCCAGAGCTACCTCGACCACATGCGCTGCCTCGAAGACGTGGGCATGCTCAGCACGCAGCCCATCAAGTTCCAGGGCCAGGAAATCGTGCCTATCCAGTTCCTCAAGGCTCTCCTTCCGGACCCGGCAAGCCTCGGCCCGCGCACCGTGGGCAAGACGAACATCGGCTGCATTTTCAAGGGCACCAAGGACGGCAAGCCGAAGACCTACTACCTGTACAACGTGTGCGACCACCAGGAATGCTACAAGGAACTCGGTAGCCAGGCTATCGCCTACACGACTGGCGTTCCTGCCATGTGTGGCGCCATGATGGTGCTTACCGGCAAGTGGAACAAGCCGGGCGTGCACACCGTCGAAGAATTTGACCCGGATCCGTTCATGGAAGCCCTCACCAAGTACGGCCTCCCGTGGAAGGAAAACTTCAACCCTGTTCTCGTTGACTAGAGAGACCCAGAGCAATGAAAAAATGGCGCATTGACGATTCCCGTGACTTGTACAACGTCAAGGGTTGGGGCGTGAACTTCTTCGACATCAACGAGAAGGGCCACGCAACGGTTCATCCGCTCAAGGAAGGCGGCCCGGACATCGACCTGTACGAACTCGTGCAGGAACTTTCGCTCCGCGATGTCTCCACCCCGATGCTGCTTCGCTTCCCGGACATCCTGGACAGCCGCATCGAGAAGATAAACGAGTGCTTCAACAAGTCCCGTCAGGAATATGGTTTCAACGGGAGCTACTACAGCATCTTCCCGATCAAGGTGAACCAGCAACGCGCCGTGCTCGAAGAAATCGTCAGCCACGGCAAAAAGTACAACATCGGTCTCGAGGCCGGTTCCAAGCCGGAACTGCATGCGGTGCTCGCGAACATGGACAATCCAGATTCGCTGATTATCTGCAACGGCTACAAGGACGAGGACTTCATTGAACTTGCCCTCCTCGCGCAGAAGATGGGCAAGAAGATTTTCATCGTCGTCGAGAAGATGAACGAACTCCACTTGGTGGTGCAACTCTCCCGCCGTATCGGCGTGCGCCCGAACATCGGCATCCGCATCAAGCTGGCAAGTTCCGGCAGCGGCAAGTGGGAAGAATCCGGCGGATACCACAGCAAGTTCGGCCTCAACAGTTCCGAACTGCTCGAAGCGCTGGACTACATCAAGCAGGAGAAGATGGAAGACTGCATGAAGCTCATCCACTTCCACTTGGGCAGCCAGATTACGAACATCCGCCACATCAAATCGGGCCTGCGCGAAGTCTCGCAGTTCTACGTGCAGATTCGCAAGATGGGCATGGGCCTCGAATTTGTGGACGTGGGCGGCGGCCTCGGCGTTGATTACGACGGCACCCGCAGTTCCAACGCGAGCTCGGTGAACTACTCCATCCAGGAATACGCGAACGACGTGGTGTATGCCATGTACGAAGCCTGCGAAAACGGGGACGTGCCGCACCCGAACATCATTGCGGAATCGGGCCGTGCTCTTGCGGCGCACCATTCCATTTTGGTGTTCAACGTGCTGGAAACCGCTGGCCAGGCGTTCTTTGACGAGAACGCTCACGAGATTGACGACGACGCTCCCGATGCATTGAAGGATTTGTACGGCATCTACAAGGGGCTCACCCCGAAGAACCTGCTCGAAAGCTGGCACGATGCCATCCAGCTTAACGATGACGTGCTGAACGGTTTCAAGGTGGGCGATTACGACCTGCCGACGCGCGCCATGTGCGAACGCCTGTTCTGGAGCATCGTGCGCAAGGTGGACCAGCTAGCGAAGGACTTGCGCCATCCGCCTTATGAATTGAGCGAACTCCCGCGCCTGCTTGCGCAGAAGTACTTCTGCAACTTCAGTTTGTTCCAGAGCCTGCCCGACAGCTGGGGCGTGGACCAGGTTTTCCCGCTCATGCCTATCCAGCGCCTGAACGAGGAACCTACGGTCGAGACGACTATCCAGGATGTCACTTGCGATTCCGACGGAAAGATCGACATGTTCGTCCGTGGTGGCGACGTGAGCCGCACGCTCCCGCTGCATGAACTCAAGAACGGCGAACCGTACTACATTGCGGTCTACCTCGTGGGCGCCTACCAGGAAATCCTCGGTGACCTGCACAACCTCTTCGGCGATACGAACGCAGTCCACATCGTCTGCAATGACAAGGGCGGCTACGAAATCGACAAGGTGATTGACGGCGAATCCGTGGAAGACGTGCTCGATTACGTGAACTTCAGCGACAAGGCGCTCGTACGCACCATGGAAAACTGGGTGTCACGCTCCGTGAAGGAGGGGAAGATCAGCCTGCAGGAAGGCAAGGAATTCCTGAACATCTACCGCGGCGGCCTTTACGGGTACACGTATTTGGAGTAGCAAGGGATTGCCCAGGCGGTGGAACGGAATAGTCGACAGATTGCCGTATTGCTTGCGACCTACAACGGCGCGAGGTTTCTGAGGGAACAGCTTGAATCGCTGTTCCGGCAGTCTTGCGAAGATTTCCATCTGTACGTCCGCGACGACGGCTCTACCGACGATACTTTGAAGATTGTAGGCGAGTTCGCCCAAAAGTACCCCGACCAGGTTTCGGTCATTGACGACGGGGAAGGTCGCCTGGGTGCGGCTCACTCATTTATGAACCTGCTGGACCAGGTGGATTCTGAGTTCTACATGTTTTGCGACCAGGATGATGTGTGGCTCGATACCAAAATCGAGAAGACGCTGGAGCACATGCTCGGGCTGAACCAGAACATGCCCGTAGTGGTGGCGACGGACTTGCAGGTGGTGGACGAGAACTTGAACAAAATCAAGGATTCTTTCAACGCCGACTTGAAAATAGACGTTTTTCGCAAACATCCGGAGCTGCTTTACGTGCGCCATGTGGTCACGGGCTGCACCATGATGATCAACGAGGCTGCGAAAAATATTTCGCTCCCCTTCTCGCCGCTGGCGACTATGCACGATGAATGGATTGCCCTTTGCACTCATTTTGGCAACGGGACGATTTCTATTTTAGACAAGGCGACGGTGCT
Organism: Fibrobacter sp. UWP2; assembly: GCF_900141705.1. Lineage (NCBI taxonomy): Bacteria > Pseudomonadati > Fibrobacterota > Fibrobacteria > Fibrobacterales > Fibrobacteraceae > Fibrobacter > Fibrobacter sp. UWP2. Next base: position 88,570 of record NZ_FQYM01000007.1, on the reverse strand, counting down.
TTACCGCCAGCACTCGGCGAACGCCGTAGGGGCGGAAGAATCCACAAAGGGTTTTGTCCATCGGGTAGGCTCTGCAAGGGGGCGTTCCCATTTTGGGGCCCTTTATAAATTAGTTCACGAAGTTTTTGACGTTTCGCTCGTTCAGTTTTTGCTGTATAAAATTCGCTTCAGCTGGTTCTAGCCAAATAATCTTATATTTGGTCTATGCTTCAAGATATTGAACCGTACCAAATGCATAACGAGTTTCGGGTGCAAACGCCGAAACCGAGCGACTATTTGATTGTCTATAATGGCGAAAATACGCTCCTTAAAAAGGTAGGCGACAATTATGTTGTGCCCCGTTTTAGCGATTTTGACGCGGCAAAGTCGCTGACGTTCCCGTGCCACTATTTGCTGAGCATTGATGACGAGGCGTATTTTTTGCTGGATGACGAAAACCGTTCGCGCGTGGCGCCCGAGGGATTTGAATTTGTTGGTAATCGAACCTTCCGCATGCTCTGCAGCCCGCTTGAGCGGTTGGGCGGCGCCACTTCGGCTCACATTGCCCGCTGGGAATCCCTCAACAAATTTTGTGGACGTTGCGGTGTGGCGATGGCTCGTGGAAGCCGCGAACGCGCTATGGTTTGTCCTGCTTGCCACAATACGGTCTACCCGAGAATCTCTCCGGTGGTGATTGTCGCCGTGCATAACGGCAATGAACTTTTGATGGCCCGCAACCTGGATCATCCCGACAAAACCCGTTTGTTCCTGATTTCGGGATTCGTAGAAATTGGCGAATCGCTGGAACAAGCTGTGGCTCGCGAAGTGATGGAAGAAGCGGGAATCCGCGTCAAGAACATCCAGTACTTTGGAAGCCAGCCGTGGCCGTTCTCGGAGTCGCTCATTGCGGGCTACACGGCGGAACTGGACGGCGATGCCACGCTCCACATTCAAGAAAGCGAAATCGAGCGCGCCTGCTGGGTCAAACGCGAAGACATTCCGCCTTACGATACCAGCGTAAGCATTAGCTGCTGCCTTATCGAAGCCTTTCGCAAGGGCTGAGTTTTCTATATTTTACAGTAATGAAATTACCCGTCGTATGCATCATTGGACGCCCGAACGTGGGTAAGTCCTCCCTGTTTAACCGCATCCTCGGCCGGCGTGCCGCGGTGGTGAGCGACCGTGATGGAGTCACCCGTGATCGCCATTACCAAAATGCGAATTACAAGGGGCACGAATTTACCGTAGTCGATACCGGCGGTTTTTTGCCGGACGACTCCATTGACGTGCTCGCCGATAGTGTTCGTGCCCAGATTTTTAACGCTGTGAACGAATCGGACCTGGTCCTTTTTATGGTGGATGTTCGCGTGGGCATTACCAAGCTGGACCAGCAGTTTGCCCGCCTTATTCGCAAGCTCGACAAGAAGGTGATTCTTGTGGCGAACAAGAGTGAGAACCAGAGCGACCGTCAGGAGAGCTACGAGTTCTTGAGCCTTGGATTTGGGCAACCGCGAACCATCAGCGCCAAGACGGGCTACGCCTGCTTGAGCCTTTTGGACGAGGTCGTTTCGGTGCTGCCGACTCCGGTTCGTGGCGAACGCCGCGAAGAACGTCCCATCCGCTTTGCTATTTTGGGCCGCCCCAATGCGGGCAAGAGCACGCTCTTGAACCGCCTCTTGAACGAGGATCGCGCGGTGGTCTCCGATATCCCGGGCACGACCCGCGATTCCATTGACTGCGACTTTGTGGTCGATGGTCAAAAGTTCGTGGTGACCGATACGGCAGGCCTTCGCAAAAAAGCGAAAGTCGAAGACGAAGTCGAAATCTTTAGCAACATGCGTACGCTCGAGAGCATCCGCCGTTCTGACGTGTCGGTGCTGATGGTCGATTGCACCCGTGGCCTTGAGGTGCAGGATCTGCGCATTATTACCGAGATCCGCAAAGTGGGCAAGGGCCTGGTGCTGGTGCTCAACAAGTGGGACATTTATCCGAACAAAACGGAAAAATCCTTTGACCACATGGTCAAGGAAATGCTCGAACGCGAGCCGATGCTTGAGTACGTGCCTATTTTGAGCATTAGCGCCAAGGAAGGCCTCCGTATTAACCGCGTGGTGCAGGCAATTCAAACGGTCTATGCCAACTGCCGCCGCGTGTTGGGTCGTGACCGCGTTGCCGAGAGCTTTGCGAACTTTTTGCAAGAGAAGGCTCCGCCGAGCCACAACGCCCGCGTGGTGATGCTTTCCCGTGCTTGCCAAATCATGGTGGAGCCGCCGGTCATTGCCATAGAGACGCGTACGCCCGAACTGGTGGACGAATCGTACAAGCGTTACCTGCTCAAAAAGTTTTATGAGGAATTCCAACTGCAGGGGGCGCCCTTGCGCTTGAATTTCGATCAGAAGTTAACCCTTAGAAAGGATGAAGAACTTGAACAGTTTACTGAGTCTTCCAATAGCATACTTGCTGGGGTCGATCCCCAGCGCCATTTGGATCGCAAAACTCGCGAAGGGTAAAGATTTCGATATTCGGGACTACGGTTCCAAAAATGCGGGCCTTACCAACACGTTCCGTGTGCTCGGCTGGAAACCGGCGCTCCCCGTGGTGTTCATGGACTTGCTCAAGGGTTTCTTTGGCCCGTGGATTGCCATGCGCATGTGCGAATCCCAGGTCGCTGCCGGCGGTGCGGACTATTCCCACTGGGTTCCGCTTGTCGCGGGTATCCTCGTGATTCTCGGGCACAGTTTCACCTGCTTCGCGGGTTTCCGCGGTGGCAAGGGCGTGCTTGCGGCGCTCGGCGTGTTCCTCGCGCTTTGCCCGATTACCGCGCTTTCTGCATTTGGCGTGTGGATTGTCCTCACGGCTTCAACCAAGTACGTTTCGGTAGGTAGCATTGGCGCCTGCGTCGCGCTCGGCATTTTTGCCGTGATGGGCTACCTCAAGTTGCCTTTCCCGCCCGACGATATCAACCTCGGGCTCATGATTACCTGCCTTCTGGTGGCGGTTTTTGTGATTGTGAAGCACAAATCGAACATCAAGCGCCTTTTGAACGGTACCGAGAACGGTTTTGGCAGCAAGCGCAAGACCCCGAAGGCGTAAATATTGTAGATTGTTGTAAGAATGATTGTCAGTGTCATTCTGAGCGCAGCGAAGCGGAGTCGAAGAATCTAAAAAGACCCATTCGACTTCGCCACGAAGGGGCTTCGCTCAGGGTGACACGCAAGAGATTAGGAAAGATAATATGAAGGTTACAGTTTTAGGTACTGGTGGTTGGGGCCTGACTCTCGGTCAGGTGGTCTATGAAAATAAGTGCGAAGTTTCGTTCTGGACAAACTCGCAGGCTGAAGTCGATCTGCTTTCGACGGAACACCAGTACAAGGACAAGCTCCCCGGCGTAATCTTCCCGGCGGATTTCAAGTACACGACCGACATGAATGCGGCCCTCGACGGTTGCGACATGGTGCTCATCGTGGTGCCTTCGCAGTTCATGGGCGGTGTCGCGAAGAATCTGGGCAAGTGGACTCCGGCGAAGGGCAAAGAACCTATCGTTGTCTGCGCCACCAAGGGCATTCTCGAAGGTACGAACCAGCTGATGAGCGAAGTGCTGCTCTCGAACGTGCCGTGGCTTACCGAAAACAAGATGGTCGCCTTCAGCGGGCCTTCGCATGCCGAAGAGGTTAGCCGTCATATCCTTACCGCGATTGTAGCTGCCTGCGTGAACGAGGAATCCGCGAAACTCGTGCAGAAGGTGATGAGCTGCTCTTACCTGCGCGTTTACAGTTCTACTGACATCGTTGGCGTGGAACTCTGCGGTTCTGTGAAGAACGTGATTGCGATTGCCTCTGGCGTGCTCTACGGGCTCGAGGCGAGCGGCAAGTACAAGATTGGCGACAATACGCGTGCAGCCCTCCTTACCCGTGGTCAGGCCGAAATGTGCCGCCTGGGCAAGGCTCTCGGTGCAAAGTCCGAAACGTTTGCGGGCCTCGCCGGCATGGGCGACCTTATCGTGACCTGCCTCTCGCAGCACAGCCGCAACCGCTATGTGGGTGAACACATCGGGCGTGGCGAAACCATCGAGCAGGTGCTTGCCGGCATGAAGATGGTGGCCGAAGGCGTACCCACCTGCAAGAGCACCAAGGCGCTCGCCGACAAGCTCGGTGTCGAGATGCCTATCGTGAACTCCGTGCACGCGCTCCTCTTCGAAGGCAAGAAGGTCGACGATGTCATCAAGGACATGTGGGGCCGCGAGCTCAAGGAAGAAGTCTGGGGCTAATCCAGATGAGAAGCCGCGAGGCTAGAAACGGATTGATACGCTGAAGTGGGCGGCAAACCCATTGCGGAATGCCGCCGATGTTTTTTGTGGTACATCGCCCAAGATGTTCCCGTCTTTTTGAGGTTCTTCTTCCTTTTTTGAGCCGTTGTTGCCGGCCTTGCCGCCTTGAGGGGCTTCGGTTTCGGCGTCTTCGTAGATTTCGCCGGGGCGTATTTCGTTGTAGCTGATAAAGAATGGGATGATTTGCGTTGCCCCGCCGCTAAAAAGGACGTGCTCGCCGAACTTGAACTCAAATCCCGGCGAGAGGATGGTCCCCAGGCTCCGGATTTTGCGTACAAAGTGTTCGTCTATAGAACTGGTAGCAAAAAGGACGGTTGTCTCGGAGGTGCGTAGGATATCGACTTCCCCGTGGGCGTAGTAAAAGTCGAGATTGATGGAGGGCTTGAATGAGCGCCGACTGCCCAATGCCCATAGGTATTTTCCTCCGCCCAGGATCCCTGTGGCGTCTAGATCGGTGTTGACGCGGAAGGCTTTTTGCAAAAAGGTGAATGAGAGCGCCTTGAGTATGGATGGGGGAAGAGCCCGGTTCGGGGCGAGCGTCTCGTAAAAACGATCGGGATTGGCATCCATCTGAGCGTTCGCGTATATGAAATCCAGGTGGAACGCCATTTGTTCTTTAGCCCATTGGAGCTGCGCATAGTTTAATTGGAACTCAAGGGGCACGTATAAAAACCGCTTGTGGCTTTGCTCTTGGTGAAAAATTCCGAATAGGTAAATATCGGCGTCGGCAAAGGTGTAGTTGGCACTTAGGATTTCACCGCCAAGGTTTGTCGCAAAGCGGCTGCGGAGAACCATTGCGGACACGGAATCGCGGATGTAGTATTCTTTTTCGGGGTTCTGTGGGTCCGAGGTCAAGTACAACCCTGAGAGTTCTAGGCGGCTGTTCCGGATTTTGGCGCCGGCGGATATCCCTCGGTAAAACAGGTGGGTTTGCCAATCTACCGCAATCTCGCTTACGATGTCGCTCTTGTTTTGTGAAATCCAGCGGAGGGTACCGATTTCGGGCTCCCCACGCCCCATGAGCGTGCCGGCGTAAAAAGAGGAGTCGTCGCTGTGCAGGGTAAGCTTTGAATGGACAAAGGGGAGGCTGTTGACGTCGACGCCGAGGGTGAGGTACTTAAAGTGGGCACGGAACCCGGCGTTTCCCACATCCCCGTCGTTTTCGCCCTTGAGGGTCCACTCGTCGGTATAGCGGCCGTAAATGGAATACTTGTAGTATCCGCCAAAGACTTCCACGTTTTGCAGCCTTAGCGATTCGCTTATGCCGCAGGCTTTGGCGGCAAAGTGCTTGTCGTCGGTATGTAGCAAAAAAAGCCCGCCGCAATCGGCGGAGCTTTTAGATTCAAAAAATTCCGAGGCGTTGGCAGATGTAGCCCAAAGGGCCACAAATACCAACGGGAAACACTGTCTTGTAAAACGACTCACGATGGATTAGTAATCGTACTTGCCGTAGTAATCATAATCGTCGTAATAATCGTCAGACTCTTCGTCAAGATCCTTGAAGTACTTGACCCAGTCCCACAAGAGATCGTTGGTCATGCCGGGGAATACGCCGCCAAATGTGGGGTCCGGGAAGAAGATGAACTTTTTGAAGTCGTTTATGGTATATGGTTTCCAGCCGTCGTCGGTAACCTTGCCGTTGGCAAGCCCTTGGATGGTAATGGTCTTTTTGCCGCTCTTGTCGGTGAAGTACAAGAAGTTGGGAGTGACTTCGTCGTAGGCCGTGGCAAATACAGACGCGCCTTTCTCAACCTTGCAAAGAGTGCTGGGTAAAGTTATGGCCTTAGTCATCGAAGAGAAATCTATGCTAGTTTCGTCGCTATAGGGGGATTCGGTGAATTCTGCGACGCAGTTGTTTATGCTGAGATCGTACGAAAGGTAAATGTTGTTTTCTTCTTCTTCATCCCAAGCGTTAAAATAGATGCTCATTCTGTTTTCACTGATATCGTAGTAACCGGAGAAGCATTCTATGAGGTTGGTGTAGGGAACGATGTCCATGAATTTTTTGCAAGTTTCGGTTTCAATGTATTCTTCTGCGTAGCTCTCATGCCCATAGAGGTTGTCGGTCCAGAAGAAGCCTTCCACAGGAGTGGACCACTCTGAACTCTCGTTGAATACATGGTACGGGAAGTAATCCTGGAATCCGTCGGTGATGTTGAAGAACTTGGCGAGGTTCACCTTGAGCACCTTGCCGTTTTCGAACGTGATGTCGACACCGTCGTGGAGTGCGGCCCGGTAGTGCTCCAGGGAGTCGATTGCCTTGGCGAGGTCGCGCGGGCTCACGTCGGAGAATTCGTCATCGCCCACAATGTAAAGGTCATGAGATTGGCCTTCGAGACCCTTCTTGGATTCATCGATGCCGTATTGCAAACCGATTTGAACATAGCTGATGGCGGTATCCAAAAGACTTGGGATGTTTTGGTAGCGGCCTTTCCAATCGTCGTAGACGGTGGAGAACATGCTGCTCGGATCCATGAGCGAAATGATGTGCTTGTAGCCCTTATTGTCGTAATAGTTGTCGTATTGATCCAGCGTGTCAATCCAGTCGTACTTGCCGTTGTCGGAGAAGTCGATGTTGAGGCTTGCGGCCATGGTGAGGATGGACTTGGCCACATAGAGGGAGGCGAGTGCCGGGGCGAATTCGCCACGGTCGAGTTCATAGGTCTTTTCTTCGTAGGTGTAGCTACAAACGAAATTTTCGTCACCTACAATGTTGGTCATGTAGATGATGGCGGAATCGACGGACGGAATGGCCGAGGCGACCGCTTTTTGGATTTGTGAGGTGAATTTGGTGCCGTCCCCATTGACCAATATGCTCGTAGCGTCATCAATGCCTATGTCCATAAGGTCCTGTTTGTTGGAGATGGTGTCGATTAGGGCTTTGATGTCTTTGTTGTTCACCAGGTCGGTGATGATGCTTACGGCGTAACCCAGCTGGGCTTCGCAGTTGCCCGGGTATTGGACAAGCACTTCCTTGAATATGGCCTTATTGCTTCCGCTTACGGTTTGCGCGTGTTTGAAATCGCCTTCGGCAATGGCTTGGAAGGCATCGGCAATGTTGGCCTTGGCAGAGGAAAGCTTATTAATGACGGCTTTATCGGTTACTTCTTCGCAGGAAGTTACCGAGAATACGGGGGTTACGGGGACCGATGCCCCCGGATCGGGAATTTGTTCTACAGAGGTACTGCTGCTGTCATCGCCGCAACCGATGAGGAACGCCATACTGCTGGCCGCTGCGAGAGCGTATTTTTTGAAAGAAAGCATATAAACTCCTTGTTTAAAAGGAAAAATACATGATTTTTTTACAAATGGGGAGCGCTTCAATGGATTATTTGCCTATTTGCGGCCTTTTAGGGTAGCAAAAACGATGCCTCCCTGCAAAGCTTGAAATAAAAGGGGCAAATAACTGAGCAATGTGGATGCCAACACCACGTCGGCGGGGAGGCCCAGGAGGCCGGTGTACAAACTCACTTGAACATTTTCCCTGATGCCAATGCCATTAATGGATATCGGGAGCATGGTAAATGTCACCATGATGGTCGTAAAGACTGTAATTATGGCAATGTCCACCTCGATGCCCATGGCCCTAAAGTAGGCGTAGTGGATGACGATGGTCACCAGTTGCAACCAAATGGAATCTAACCCCGAGAGCATAAATGCCTTTTTGTGGCTTCTATAAATTGCAAAAGCGTCCTGCAATTTTTTTAGAGAAGGAAATCTTGACTCCAGTGAAGTAGGGATCTTTACTTTGTCTAAAAAAAGCCCGCCAAAAATAACAGCAATGGCTAAGATGGCAATGATGCTTACTGTAGCGGTGTAGATTGTGGGGATGTCGTAATGGGACGCCACCCAGGGAAGGGCTGCAAAAAAACTGAGGAACATAGCCAAAAGTCCCATGACGCGGGAGATGACAATGGCTGCAACGGAGTTGGCTGTGTTGCCGAATCGTTTGCCGAAGGCTATGGTTTTTACGGCATCGCCGCCAAAACCACTGGGGAGCAGGTTGTTGAAAAAGTAGCCCAGGGCGATATAGGCGTAAAAAGTGCGAAATTTGATTTTTTTGCCATCGTCGAGCAATAGTCCGCGCCATCGGTTCGCCTGAATGGCCATGAGAATTACTGTTAAGAATAAAATAATGGCAAGCCAGGGCCAGGTTGCTTGCGTCCAGTTGCCAATTGCTTCAGAGAACGGAACTTTTTTGAAAATGTATACAATGCCCCCGATGGTCACCAACACCTTTATCGTGTTCAGGATGATTTTCGTCATCTTTTTTTGCATAGTAGCTTGCATACGTACAATATAATATATATATTACTCCCACAGTGATTTGGCGCTATGGGAAAGGAGATGTAATGAAAAAAGGTTTAATTCTTCCTGCAGTCGCATTTGTGACGATGGGTGCCCTGTTCGGGTGCTCAAACCAGACGTTGGAAGCGGATTCTGTTGCTTCGATTGATTCGAACGGCGCTTCTGGAACAGTGCTTCGCGTGAGTACTGCGGATGCGCAGGCTCACCTTGCCGGATACAGACGTTCTGTGGTGGGGTCCTGGTGGCTTTCCGACTCGACGTCCGATACTACTCAGACTGTCTCTGTCGATATTGATTCTACCCTGCAGGATGGTGATTTCGCTGTTGAAGCGGAAGTCCAAGTCGAAGACGACTCTACCTTTACTGTTGCGTCTGCCGGTGTCGATGGTGATGGTGCTGCCTGGATGATTCAGGTGGAAGACGGAGCCGTCGTGTTCTCCTGGCGTGACAATGCCGAAGATGAATGGCAATCCTTCAAGACAGAAAAGAGCATCGAAAAGAACAAGCTTGCTAACGTACGTATGGAGCATGCGGGTAAGATTGTTGTTTTCATGGTCGATGGCAAGATCTTGGCCGCCTTCGAGGACGATGGCCGCAAAAAGGTCAAGGTGAAAGGTTCATTCACGATCGGCTTCGATTCGAAGGAACACGGAAAGTGCCATTGCAAAAATGGCCATGTGGAACAGGCCGGCGTTGAAACGGTCGAAGAAATCGAAGAAGTCGAAGTCGATACGACGGCGGTCCTCGATACGATCGAAATTCCTATGGATACGGCCGAGCTCAATACGGACACCCCGGTTACGGAATGGATCGCTGAATGGGACTTCAACGATGCCGAGAATGTCGGTCTCGACGTGACCGGTAACGGACACGATGCGACCATCGGCGAAGGTGATGTGTCCTCCGCGGACGGAATCGCAAGCTTCGATGGCCATTCGGGCTTTACGGTGAAGCTGGACGAAGATATCAATATCAACGAGTTCGTTGTCGAGGCCCGTGTAAAGCCGACGCAATTCGGAACCATGCAGAACATTATCGTGGCCGAGCCTCCTGGACGTGGCGTGGACGGCTGGCAGCTTCGCATTGACGAAGGTGTCTTGACGGTCCACCTGCGCGATGACTCTGTGGATGGCGATGACTGGAATATCTTCCCGGGCAAGAAGATGGAACTCGACACTTGGAGCGAAATCCGCCTCGAACGCAATGCCGACAGCGTCAAGCTGTTCCAGGATGGAGAACTCACGGTTGCCGTTGCCTATACGGGTGACGTGACCCAGATGCGCTACGACTGGAGCATCGGTTTCGACGGTATGCAGCAGTCTTTCCATAACCGCTACTTCATCGGCGAAATGGACTACGTCCGCTTCGGCAAGTTTAGTGGCTTTAGCGCTGGCGCCCTGCCCGTCAAGGTTGAAAGGCTCCTGGCCGCTTGGGAATTCAACGAACCGACCTTCATCGGTCTCGACCGCATGGCAAACAACTCCACGCATTACGTGGTTGGCTCTGCCAAGGTTGCCGATACGACTGTGGCTCTCGATGGCCAGTCCGGCTTGCAGATTGGCCTTTCGAAGATCTTCAAGCGCAACACCTTTGCAGTTGAAGCTCGCGTGAAGCCGACCTCGTTTGCTGAAATGCAGAACATCATTGTCGCGGAACCTCCCGGACGCTATGGCGACGGCTGGCAGCTCCGCGTCGACGATGGCGTTCTCACGGTTCATTTCCGTGACGAAGAAGTTGACGGTACGGAATGGAACGTCCTCACGGGCGCCGCTCTCGCTCTTAACGAATGGACCACGATCCGCGTCGAACGTACCGCCGATTCTGTCAAGGTGTTCCAGAATGGCGAACTGACGGTGAGCGCCGAAGCTGTGGGCGATGTTTCCCAGCTGGGTTACAACATCGGCATCGGTTACGACGCTATGATGCAGGCGAAACACGACCGCTTCTTTGTGGGCGAAATCGACTACATCCGCTACTACGGCCTGTAGCACTTTGCAAGGCGTTTAATCTATATTTGAAGGGACCTGCGGGCCCCTTCTTTTTTAGGTGAATATGAAAATCGATGTCGGCATAATCAATTACAATGGTGGTGATGAACTGACGGCGTGCGTCAAGAGCCTTCTTGCGCAAACCGAACCCGTGCGAGTGCTTGTTTTTGATAATGCTTCTGCTGACGATTCCATCTGGAACTTGAAAGCGCAGGAACTTGATTGCACGATTATCGAGAGCAAGAAAAATCTTGGATATGCGGGAGCCTGTAATGGACTGCTCGAAAAGATGAATGCCGACATCCAGGTGCTTTGCAATATGGACCTGGAATTCGACCCCTCATGGGCGGCAAACTTGCTGGATTGCTTTGCCCGCCATCCGGAGGTCGGGTCTGTAGCAAGCCTCGTGATGGAAAAGAGCGGGGTGGTGAATGCGGTCGGTGTGCAGTTCGGTGCAGATCTCTTCGCTAAAAACGAGGCGAGCGGATTGAACATTGGCGATGCCGACGTGCGTGAGAAGGAAGTTTTTGGCTGCTACGGCGCAGTGATGAGTTTCCGCAGGACCGCTGCCGAGGCGGCGGGCCGGCTGGACGCGAGTTTCTTCTTGTTCTTTGAAGAGACGGAATGGTATTTCCGCCATAACCTTGCCGGATTCAAGACGGTGTTCTGCCCCGATGCGAAAGTTTATCATGAACGCTCGATGACGACGGTGCGTTATTCCCCGCGCAAGCTGTTCTACTCCGAAAGGAATCGCCTGCGTACTGCGATTCGCCTGCTGCCTTTCTCGGATGTCGTGAAGCTACCGTTCCGCGGGTTCGTTCGTTACTTGAACATGGCGAAGGGAGGCGTTCCCGGGCAGTCTGGCGACGGGAAAAAACTCTCGAAGGCCGCTATTTGTGGGGCTCTTCTCAAAGCCTGGCTGCAGGCTGTGGCGATGCTTCCTGCGGAACTTGGCGTCCGCGGAAAATACCGCAAACAGTTCGGCGATGTCGGCGCGAAAGTCCGCTCTATTCTCGAAATGTACCCGATACCGCGGGCCTGATTGATAGCTACGCTTCGGCCCTGAAGTGGTCGAACATCTTCTTGAGCGTTATGCGGATGTCGGTGCCGTTCCAGTATTTTTTCACGCGGGAATTGTCGGCGCAAAGGTAAGGTGTTTCCACCGGGCGCACTTTTTCGGGATCCACGACGATTTCAATCTGAACCGGCGTGAGTTTCAATATCACGTTTTTGAGCAGATCCTCGATTTTGTTGGAGACTCCGGAGCCGACGTTGTATGTGTCGAATTCGTTCTCGTTCTCAAGCAGCATGCGGTAGACGTGCACGACGTCTTCCACGTCCGAGAAATCGCGGTAGGCGCTCAAGTTCCCGACGAAAATCTTGCCGGGTTTTCCCGACTTGTCGATTGCGGCAACCTGCTTCACGAAGCTCGGAAGCGCGAATGTGGTTGTCTGCCCGACTCCCGTATGGTTGAACGAACGCGTACACACGATTTTCATCCTGTATTTCTTGCGGTAGAGCTGCGCGAAATTTTCCTGAGCGATTTTCGAGATGCCGTAGGGGTTGCTCGCTTCGAGCGGGTCCGTTTCCTTGAGAGCCTTTTGCCCTTCGGGAATGGCGTATTCTTCGGCACTTCCAATTAAGAGAGCCTTTGCCTGCGGTACGTATTTGCGGATGGCTTCCAGCAGGTTGAGCGTGCCGTTCACGTTGACGCTGATGGTGCCGGAGGGGTTTTTCCAGGAAGCGCCCACCGAGCTGATGGCGGCGAGATTCACGACGGCGTCGGGTCTCGCGCCTTCAATGAGCGCATCCACCTGCTCTGCGTTGAGCAGGTCCACTTCGGGCAGGTCGACCGGGACAACGGTATGACCGGCACCTTCCAGTTCCTGGACAAGGTATTTGCCAACAAAGCCTTTGGCCCCGATAATGACGGTCTTCATTTAAATCTTGCCTTCGGCGAGGAGCTTGATGTCGCTTTCCACCATGCGCTTGACCAGCTGTTCGTAGCTGATTTCGGGTTTCCAGCCGAGTACCTTTGTTGCCTTGCTTGCATCGCCAATGAGCAGGTCGACTTCGGCGGGGCGGAAGAACTGCGGGTTCACCTTGACAACGACCTTGTCGGTCCCCTTGAGGGTCGCGTATTCTTCGACGTCCTTGCCGTGAAATTCCAGTTCCATGCCGGCGGCCTTGAAGGCGAGAGTCACGAATTCGCGGACGGTGTGGGTCTTGCCCGAGGCGACGACAAAGTCGTCTGCCTTGTCTTGCTGCAGCATGAGCCACATGGCACGCACATAGTCGGCGCTGTGTCCCCAGTCGCGGCTTGCGTCCAGGTTGCCGAGTTCCAGCACGTCTTGCTTGCCTGCCTTGATCTTGGCGACCGCGATGGTGATTTTACGGGTCACGAACTCGGCGCCACGGCGTTCGGATTCGTGGTTAAAAAGAATGCCCGAGCAGGCGAACATGCCGTAGCTCTCGCGGTAGTTCTTGATGATCCAGTGACCGTAAAGTTTGGAAACGCCGTACGGGCTGCGCGGGTAAAAGGGCGTGTTTTCGTTTTGCGGAATGCTCTGCACCTTGCCGAACATTTCGCTTGTGCTCGCCTGGTATACGCGGGTGTCTGGCTTGCAGAGTCTGACGGCTTCTAAAAGTTTGGTCACGCCAATGGCGTTGATGTCCGCAGTAGAGAGAGGCGTTTCCCAGGAGGTCGTCACAAAGGATTGGGCGGCGAGGTTGTAAATTTCGTCGGGCTTGGCGATTTCCATGGCGCGGAGGAGCGAAGCGGAGTCGGTCATGTCGCCAAAAATGAAGGTCACTTTGCCTTTGAGGTGCTCGGCGTTGTTAAAGTCGAGCTTGCTTTTGCGACGGACAAGTCCGTAGACTTCGTAACCCTTTTCGAGGAGGAATTCGGCCAAGTACGAGCCGTCTTGACCTGTGATGCCGGTAATAAGAGCCTTTTTCATAATAAAAAAGATAGCATTTTTGGAATTGGGAAACAAATCGTGTGCTTTTTTGGGTCCCTTTTGCGGTGTTTTTTGTTATTTTATAACAAAATAATTCTAAGGATAAGGAAAATGAAGATGTTCAACAAGTCGTTTGTCTTGGCCGCGTCGGCCTTTGCCCTTTTGCTTTCGTTTGCCGCATGCAGCTCGGACAGTTCGTCGACAGGGGTGGAAGATGACCCAACTTCGGTAGTTGGCGACGAAGAACTTGTGCTCCAAACAGATTACGGTTCCTGTTACTTGGGAACGACGCGTGATGTCGTTTATTTGCGATTGGACTACAAAACCCCTGTATTCAAAATGGGAGTAAAAATGGTCTCGACGGTTATGTCTAACTCTATTGATATGTCTGCAGAATACACGTATACGGATTTGCCGGCGGATTTTAGCGAAACCCAAAAAGATTCCATGTATAAGAGTCTTTGCTCTGAAGAAAATTATGCAACACTGGGCATTTCCGATGCAAAATGTGCTGATGGACGCGTGTCTGGAAAAATGAAATCCATCGCTATTCCTACGGTTGGTGGCGAATCTCTGAGCAAAAGTGAGCTTATAGAGGGGCTTTCTCTGGGACTTGTAAAACAGTGTAGGTCTTCAATAGAAAGCATGGATGAAAAAGTATATGGCATCCAGTCTACCTCGCATTATGTCACTGCGTGTAAGTCCTCGGTTGAAGGACATAAGGTGACCCAAACGTTGCGGGGACTTGATTTCGTGGCTGTTATGGAAATGACCGTAAATGACGATTATTCCACGGATGTGTTGGAATACTACACGGGCATAAGTGACTTGACGCTGGGGGAAGTTTGTGCCAGCTACATGACAGAACCGGGGATTTCTAATGTCTCATGCGACGGAAACACTATTTCGTACCATTCAGATCCGGAGGCTGATATTTCTATGGTTATTGCAATGTATGGTTTTGATGATGCCTTGGATCTGCTTGGGGAAAATGCTTGCGGGCTGATGGAAGACTTGGCCATGGAAGACGTGTGGTTTACCCCGTATTTTAAATAAATCGGTTTTTGTTTCCATCTCTTTTTTCTATACTTTGAGGACCGGGATATGGTCCTCTTTTTTATTTTGAAGGATTTTTATGAAACTGTGGGTTAAATTTTTTTTGGTGGGACTCTCTGTATTCACAACGGGCTGTACTTCGGAGTCTTCTTCGGATTCAAATCCTGCCAAAGCGCCCATAGACGCTTCTGATGTAAAATGGGATTTGGCGTATTCCAGCGAGCATGGGGCGTGCTATGTCGGCTTCTCCGATGATCTGGCCCTAATGGCATTGAATTACCAGTTGCCAGAATTTAGGTTGGAATGGATGATGATGATGCAAAAAGATGGTGATCGCCTGCATACGATGGTCAAAGCTTCTGCGGTGGATTTGACTTTCTCCAAAACAAAGGAATCAGAAGCGAAGGTGTGCGAAGCCCTTGTGAAAACATATGCCTCCAATGCGATTGAATCGAAGTGCTCGGACTTTGAATTGAAGGCCTCCTTGCCTGATCAGAAACTGGACGAGGATGATTTGAAAATGGCCGAGTTTAGCGGATTTATGGAAATGGTCTCTGACGGCTTTTGGAAAACTTGCAAAGAGAATCTAGATGACATGGAAGCCGATGTTTATGGGGCTGCCCTTTAAAGAAGGTTGATTATGGCTTTTGTTCACCTCCAGGTCCACTCCGAATTTTCTGTTTTAAAGTCGTCTGCACGTCTTGACGGTATTTTGGAAGCGGCAGCTGAACAGAATGCCCCCGCGGTGGCGTTGACGGACCATGGAGCCATGTTCGGCATCCTAGAAATCCAAACCCGCGGCAAGGATCTAAACAAAAAACGCAAAGAAAAGGGCCTCCCGCCGATCAAGACGATTTACGGGTGCCACATTTATGTGGATACGCCGAGTGCGAGCCAAAAGGACCCGACGACCTACGAACGTCTGACACTTTTGGTGGAGAACGAGAAGGGCTATTACAACCTGCTTCGCATCGTGAGTTACCGCTACGAAGAAAGCGACCGCTGGGCCGAAATTCCCTCGGTGCCGCTGGAGGTGGTGAACCAGCACAAGGAAGGCCTTATCGCTATCGCGGGCGACTTCTTTAGCCGATACGGACAGAACGTTGCGGCGGGTCGCAACAGCCAGGCGCGCGAATACATGGATGCGCTGGACAAGATTTTTGACCGCGACCATCTGTACCTTTCTGTATGCGATAACGGGATTCAGCTGCAGAGAGGGGTGAACGATTACAATGTGCAGCTCGCCAAGGAAATGGGCCGCGAGGTCGTTGCCGTTGCCGACGTGCATTACATAAAGTCCGAAGATGCCATGGCGCACAAGGTGCTCCGCTGTATCTCGCTAAAGACGACTCTCAACGACTTTACGGACGCGCGTTTTCCCACGGACCAGTTCTATTTCCGCTCCGAAGAGGAAATGGTCAAGCTGTTCGGCCATATTCCGGGCGCCATCGAGAATACGGTCAAGATTGCGGAACGCTGTAACTTTACCGTCAAGACAGGCATTGGCGACGATTTCTGGCCGCGCTTCAAGATTCCCGAAGAATTCCTCGCCTCCGAGGAATATCAGAAAATCAAGGGATACATGAAGGCGGAATACGATGCCGAGTATCCGGTAATCCGCGAACGTGAACTTAAGGGCGTTATCAAGGATAAAAAGAAAAAGGTCACGGAGACATATTGTGCCGAAAAGGGAATTGAACCTGATGCGCTTACCGACGAAGATAAGGCTGAAATAGAACGCTTGTCACAGCCGGAATTCTTTACCGAAGAAGACAATAAGGCCTGGGACAAGAGCGTCCACAGGTGGTGCAAACCGGGTGGTGATGCCGATATCTACATTACCCACCTTTGTAACGAACGCTTAAAATGGCGTTTCCCTGACGAGGATTTTAAGTTCCCTGCGCATGAGACCGACGTGGCCAAGCGCATGTACAAGGAACTCAACTGTATCCGCAACATGAACGTGGCTGGCTACCTGCTCATTGTGTGGGACTTTATCAACTGGTCCCGCGAACACGGTATTCCCGTGGGTCCGGGGCGTGGTTCTGCGGCAGGTTCACTTGTCACCTACATCATCGGCATTACCGACATTGATCCGCTCAAGTTCGACTTGCTTTTCGAACGATTCTTGAACCCGGAACGTGTGAGCATGCCCGATATCGATACGGACTTTGCTGACCGCGACCGCGGGCGCGTTATCCAGTACGTGACCGACAAGTACGGCTACGATTGCGTCGGGCAGATTATTACCTACGGTATGCTCAAGTCGAAGGCCGTGGTGACCGATGTGGCGCGAGTGCTCGGGTTCCCGCCGGCAGAGGCGAAGCAGATTACCAAACTGTTTCCGCAGCGTACCTTGAATTTCAGCCTGAAGCAGGCTTGGACGGGTAAAGACAAGAAGGGAAATAATCTTGAAGATGGTTATAGTCCAGAACCCTTGCAGGCGTTCATAAATAGCCGCGCCAGTTACCAGAACCTTTGGGATATTGCGAAAAAGCTTGAGGATTTGCCCCGACAGACTGGCGTGCATGCGTGCGGCGTGGTGATTACGCCGACCCCGATTTACAACCTGGCTCCGTTATACCGTGCGGCTCCTGCTGACACTCCGGTGGTGATGTACGACAAGCATTATGCCGAAGATATTGGCCTTTTGAAGATGGACTTCCTTGGCCTCATCAACTTGTCCATCATCCAGGACACGGTCAACATGGTCAAGAAAAATCGCGGGATTGATTTGGACATGGGCCATATCCCGCTCGATGACAAGAAGACTTTTGACTTGCTTGGCAAGGGCATGACGACTACGGTGTTCCAGTTCGAATCTCCGGGTATGCAGAAGTACCTGCGCGAACTGAAACCGACGCGAATCTTTGACTTGATCGCTATGAACGCGCTGTACCGTCCGGGGCCGATTGACCAGATTCCGCACTTTATTGCACGTAAGAACGGCAAGGAAGAAATCGACTGCTACCATCCGGATTTGGAACAGGTCCTGGGCGAAACGTACGGCGTTATCGTTTACCAGGAACAGGTGATGAAGCTTGCCCAGATTCTGGGTGGCTACACGCTGGGGGGCGCTGACAATATCCGCCGTATCATGGCGAAGAAAATGCCCGAAAAGATGGCGAAACTCGAACCGGAATTCTTCGAGAAGTGCCTCGCGAAGGGCTACGACAAGGCCATGATCCAGAAGGTATGGGACGCGGTGCTCCCGTTCTGCGGTTACGCATTCAACAAGAGCCACGCTGCCGCCTACGCCTACGTGGCGTACCAGACCGCTTACCTAAAGACGCACTATGGTCCCGAGTACATGGCTGCCTCCATGACTTCGAAGATGGGCAAGACCGAAGATATCGTCACCATCATCCAGGAATGCAAGCGCCTCGGAATCAAGGTGCTGACTCCCGATATCAATACGTCGTACGGTGTGTTTACGGCGAATCCCGAAGGCCAGATTCTGTACGGGCTCGCGGGTATCCGTAACGTTGGGCTTGCCGTAGTTGAAGATGTTGTTGCCGAACGCGATAAACATGGCCCCTATAAGGATATTTTTGATTTCTGCAAGCGTGTCGCGGAATACCAGGGTTCGTTCAGCGAAAAGCATCCGCCTTTGAGCAAGAAGGTGCTGGAATGCCTTATCATGGCGGGCGCACTTGATTCGTTGCCGGGTAGCCGTGCTGCGTTAATGGCTACCGTCGACCGTGCCATCGAAGTGGCCGCCAAGCATCAGGAAGACAAGTCGATGGGGCAGATGTCCTTGTTTGACTTGGGGGGCGCTGGCGGTGCGGTATTGGAAAATACTGCAGAAGTCCTAGAAGAAGCGGAACCTTGGGGCGATATGGAAATGCTCGACAAGGAACGCGAAGTGCTCGGCATGTTCCTTTCGGGCCACCCGCTCGACGAGTTCCGTCCGGAACTCCAGGGTTTCACGACTACGAGCCTTGCTGCCGAAGACCTGGAAAGGAAGGTGGGCAATACTGTGTTTGTGGGCGGTGTGGTTACCAAGATGCGCTCGGTAGAAACCAAGCGCGGCGATACCATCGGCTTTGGGCAAATCCAGGATTTCCATGGCGAAACGGGCCTGTTCTTCAAGAAGGATGAATGGGAAAAGTTCCGCGACATCATTTCGCAAGACGACCGAATCCTGGTCAAGGGTGTGCTGGAACACCAGCGCGACAAAGACCGTAAGGAAATGGAAGAGACGCAGATTATCGTGGAAGAGGCCTTCCAGCTCGATTACGTGCGCAGCAAAATGGTGAAATACATCCATGTGTCCATTTTCTCACAAATGCTCACGGATGAGTTCTTGACAAAGCTCGAAGAAGGCTTACAGCAGTTTGAGGCGTTTGAAGGTGAACCTGCAAGCCAGCTGGTTTGCCACATTGAAACTGAATCCAACTACGAACATGGCGTTGTGCTCAAAAAGTACAAGGTGAGCTACACCTCGGAATTGTTGAACTGGCTCAAGCGAGATATGGGTGTCCTCAAGATTTGGGTTTCGGGCAAGCCCAGGCGGTAATATGACTGCGATCGCGCCGGCTCCGTATGTGCTGATTTGCGCCGGAGAAGATTCCGGTGATGTGCTTGGCGCCCCTTTTGTGCAAGCGTTGGCTTTGCAGGGGAGGCGAGTCTGTGGAACTGGCGGCACACGCATGCAGGCCGCGGGGCTAGAGCCTCTTGCCGACTTTGAAGAACTTCCCGTTTCGGGCTTTGGCGACGTGTTGCCGCGGTATTTTCGTTTGCACCGCATTTACGATTGCTTGGCGGCGGCTTTGCAAAAGCCGGAGTGTATCGGCCTCATTGCCGTTGACTATCCCGGTTTTAACATGAAATTGTGCGCGTTGGCAAAACGATTGCAAAAGCCTGTGTTGTATGTTGCGCCTCCGCAGGTGTGGGCGTGGAAAAAACGACGTGCAAAGCAGTTGCGTGATACGGACTTGGCTGTGCTCTTTGAATTTGAACGCGCCGCCTACCAAAAGTTCGGTTGCACGGCGCAGCTTTTGCGCCATCCCTTTTTACAAAGTTCCAGTGAGGAACTCCTGCAAAGTGCTTCCCACGATTTCCTCCTTTTGCCGGGAAGCCGCAAGTCCCAGGCTTTGCGGAACATGGACCTTTATTTGCCTGTAGTGCGCGGCTTGCTCGATTCGGAAATGCGGGGTTCTGTGGTGAAGGTCGTTGCGGCTCGGGCCTCGTTGGTCGATGTGCTAAAGCAAAAGATTGCGGCGTGCTTTGGCGGATTTGTGCCCATGTGGATAAGTGTTGTGCTGGCTCCCTCAAGTGCCGAGAAACGTAGGGCTATGTATGCCTCCGCATGCAGTGCCTTGACTGCTCCGGGGACGGCTACTTTGGAACTCGCGTTATCGGGATGCCCCCAGGTAGTGGCTACCGTTCCCGATACATTGACTTATGTGATGGGTAAGCTTTTGATTCGTACCCCGGTTTTTGCCATGCCGAATATCTTGCTTGGCTCGTGCATCCCCGAGTACATAGTTCCGTCTTGGGCGTGTCGCTCCAAAATGCAAGAAATTAAGATGGCTCTTGTAGAGTCCAGCAAAAAAACGGCAATTGAAATTGCAAACAAATTAATTGATGCATTGCAAGCCGGGAATGAGGCTGCTGACTTGGTAAAACCTTTTATCGTCTGAACTTCTTTGCCAGTTCGTCGAGCGTGATGCGCATGAGTGTGGGCGTCCCATATGGGGACTTGAGCGGGTCCTCGGTAATCATGAGTTGCCCCATGAGGCTCGCCATTTCTTCGGGCTTGAGCTTGTCTCCCGCCTGGAAGGCGTTGGTCTTGGCCCAGGCCTTGGCGATGGATTCCTGGATTTTCACCATGTCGGCCTGGTCGCCGCTGGCGGCGCAGTCGTCCAAAAATTCATGGACTGCTTTGGTGGCGCGCGAAAGCGGGAGGTTGCTCGGGATGGCTCGGATCTGGTAGGTATCCCCGCCAAAAGGCTCTATGTGGAAACCCAGCTTTTTGAGTTGTGCTTCTACGGAGGGAAAGAGCTGCTTTTCGATTTTTGTAAAATCGATCAATTCGGGGAACAGGAGTTCCTGGCTGTCGACGGAACTGGCGCTCTGTAATGTTTCTAGAGCCTGCTCGTAGAGCACTCGCGTGTGGGCCGCGTGTTGGTCGATAATCAAAAGCCCGTCGGAGTCTTCACCGGCAATGTAGGTGTTTGCGATTTGGAACAGGGTAGGGGGTGCCCATGGCGGAGTCTCTACCGGAGGCGGAGGTACATTCCCTTGGTCGGGTTCCAACGAAATAAACTTGCCCGTTTCGGGCTGCGAGAACAGGTCCTGGACTTCGTCGCGGTCGGGTGTGTAGCTTTTGCGCGACTTGGTGTCGCGCACCCAACTTGAGGTGGGCGGTGGCGGCATGGCGAAGTCGCTTGTGCTTTGGGACTCCTCGGCCAAAGGTTCGTTGCTCAAGTCAATGAACGGGGAGTTCTTCTCGAGGTCCTGCTTAAAGGTCTCGCGGATGGCGTGCGTTACAACCAAAAAGACGAGACTCTGATTTGCGAAGCGGACTTCGCGTTTTGCCGGATGGACGTTCACGTCGAATTCCATGTCGGGCATGTCGAGGAAAAGGACAGTCACCGGCTTGCATTGGGCTCCGTACGGTTCGTAGGCTTGTGAAACGGCTTTGCCAATCATCTTGCTCTCGATGGGGCGGTTGCGCATGTACAGGAACTGGTGGTGGCGTTTGCCGCCAGTCTCCGATGTGGGTGAGATGAACCCCGATACATGCACTCCGGCCTCGGTGTAGTCTACCGGGAGGAGCGATTTGGCGATGCCCGAACCAATGGCCTCGGCCAGGCGGCTGCGGAGCTCTCCGGGGACGCCAATAAAAACAGACTTGTCGCCCACCTTGTAGTCGAAGCGGATTTCGGGGTGGGCGATGGCAATCTTCAACACTACGTCCAGGATTTTGGAACATTCGGAGGTTTCACTGCCTAGAAAGGTCCTGCGTACTGGAGTGTTGAAAAAGAGGTCTTCGACCAGGAAGGTCGTTCCACGACTGGCGGCAAAGGGTTCTTTTTCAACGACTTCGCCGGCTTTTAAAATAAGGCGGTTGCTTTCGCCGTCGTCCGTGGCGCTTGTGATGGTCATTTTGGACACCGCGGCAATGGAGGCTACAGCTTCCCCGCGGAACCCGTTGGTTTGCAAATGGAAAAGGTCGTCGGCGTCAATTAATTTGGATGTAGTATGCCGAAGGTAGCACAAATTTAGGTCTGCGGCTCCCATGCCCTTGCCGTTATCCGAAACCAGAATTCTTTTTTTCCCACCCTGCTCGATTTGCACCTGTATACGGGACGCCCCGGCATCGATGGCGTTCTCTACCAATTCCTTTACTGCGGAGGCGGGGCGCTCAATAACCTCGCCTGCAGCAATTTTGTTGATGATTTCATCCGTTAAAAGGTGTATTTCAGCGGGTTTCATGGCAAAAATATAGACAAAAAGGCCTATAAATACCAAGTTTTTTGCTAACTTTATGAATGTAAGAAAAAATAAATAAAAAAGGGACAATCATGCTTTCTAGTCTTTTTTTGCAGTTCATCCACATTGAGTTGCTAATCAGCTATTCTGTCAAGGATGTGCTGACGCTGGTAAAACGGGATCCCCGTTTTACGGTCAAGTTGCTGAATGAACTCAATTTTGAAGATTCTGTAGTTGATGAAGGCTCTCACCGCTTTATCGCCGATAACGTCGTTGCGTGGCTTTATGAACGCGGTGAAAATCCAGACGAATTTGTGGAACGTATTGTGAAGCGATGTGCTTCGTTCGAGGCCGTCCCTGCTCGTAGCGTGCTCCGCTCTTATTTGCCGTTCGTATCCAGTTTTTACTCTACGGATGACGTTCGTGCCCTTTGCCTTGAGATTATTCCCAAACGCTACCCATTTTTGAAGCAGGCAGCTGTAATCAAGAATGAGGTTGTTGGCGAAGATCGCGATATGATGTTCATATTTCGGTTCGATACGCCGAGCGCCCTGGTCTCGAATCCCATGCGCTGGATTCTTGGAATGTTCCGCGTGGGACCGCTTCTTTTGAGCACTCCGGCCTACGAGCACATGTCGTACATCGCTTCGCAGACCTCGTTCATCGAAACGCTGGAAAAGCGTGTGAATGCCGAAATTAAGGACGACGGCACCGTGTACGTGAACGGCAAGCTGGTTGGCAAGTCGGTGACATTTGGTGAATGCCTTGATGCCCGCAATATCAAGTGGGACAACGATGTGGAACGGAGCGTGGGCTGCGTTCTCGCCTTGGATGACGTTTTTGACGAAAAGACCGGTGCCCACCTAGTTCAAAAGGGCTGCTATTACGGCACCCCGGCCAACATCCTGGATGTGAAGTTCAAGGCCAATGTGAAGGCCCCGGAACCGTTCCTCAAGTTGATGAGTTCCGTGGTGAAGCAGGAATTTGCTGCCTGGGCTCCGATTCAAAAGGCCCAGGAACAGCTGTTGGATGCCATGAACGACTCCGTGACGATTGTCTACTACAAGAGCGACGAGTCCATCTCGGTGAACAACAAGCACCTGATGCGCAACGTGCCTGCCCGAATCCTCCGCAACCTCTTGCGCGAATACATCGCCACAGGTCGCGAAGAATACGAGAACCGCGAATTCAAACGCGACCCGGCTATTTGCATGGATCCGCTTCGCCCGAATTTCGAAAGCCGCTTGAACCGCGTGATTGCCCACATTAACGGCAGTGACGACCCGAACAAGCCGAGTGAAGGTGTAAAGAAATATTTTGAAATTGAGCGCCACCGTCGAGGAGGCTTCCGCTTTGTGCCGAAGTGCAAGATCATCTTCCGCGAAGAATGATTAGGCTCGTTTCATTGTAATTTTCATTTTGCAAGAAAATAAGCAAAACGGAAGTTTTACCCGCCCAAAACAATGGTATATTATAGGGCGTTGAGATGGTTTACGGGATTGCTCCTTGATTCTATCTTTTTCCCCTCCTGATTGGGTCAGGGTTCCGGAAACCAAATCAATATTTTCTCCTTCTTAGGAACGGTCTCCCTCTCGGGGGACCGTTCTTTTTGAGACCGCTCGGGCGCTCGCTCCCACCTAAAGGTGGCCATGCCCACATAAGTGCTAAAGCACTAAGTGGTCAAAGGTCGCCTCCGCCCCTGTTTAATAACAGGGGCTTGTTGCTCACGGAGACCGCTCGGGCGCTTGCTCAACAAAAAAACTCCGCCTCAGCGGAGTTTTTTTCAATTCGCAAATGGTCGGAATTAGCGCCTTCTGGGGGCCATTTGCTAATGCTTGCGCATTAGCGACGGCGTTCGGCCATCTCTTTCTTCAAGATGTCCATGACGGCGCCCAGGTCGGCAGGAGCCTTGAACACGGGGTTCGCGAACTTGGAGGCTATGTTCTCGAGCTTCTTTTCGTGATAGCCGACCTTGAATTCGGTGAACTTGAGGCCGTGTGCCGTGCTGATGACGACCACGTTCTCTTCCTTGTCGATCTTGCCTGCGGCCACGAGCTTTTCGAGAGCGCCGAGGGCCACACCCGTGTGCGGGCAGCAGTAGAGACCGATGCGGTCACCGCGGTGGGCGGCATTGGCGAGTTCTTCTTCGGTAACGCTTACGACCATGCCGTTCGTCTTCTGGATGGCGCGTACGGCCTTCGGGTAGCTGACCGGGTTACCGATCTGGATGGCGGAGGCGAGCGTCTTCTTGGCCTGCATCGGGACGAGCTTGTCGAAGCCGCGTTCGTAGGCCTGGAAGAACGGGTTCGCGTTTTCGGCCTGGGCGACGATAATGCGCGGGATGCGGTCGATGAGGCCCATGGCCTTGCAGTCTTCGAAACCCTTCGCGAGGGCGCTCACGTTGCCGAGGTTTCCGCCCGGGATAATCACGGTGTCGGGCACCTTCCAGCCCATTTCCTGGCAGATTTCCGGAGAGATCGTCTTCTGGCCTTCGACGCGGAGGCTGTTCATGGAGTTCGCGAGGTAGATGCGGTTGTCGGCGGTGACCTGCTGCACGATCTTCATGCAACCGTCAAAGTCGGTGTCGAGGGCGAGCACGATGCTGCCGTTAGAAATCGGCTGGATCAGCTGGGCAACGCTCGTCTTGCCGGCGGGGAGGAACACGATGCTCGGGATGCCGGCCTTCGCGCAGTAGGCGCTGAGGGCTGCCGAGGTGTCGCCGGTAGAGGCGCAGGCCACGGCGTCGATTTCGTGAATCTTCTTCTTGATGATGTGGTTCACCTGGCTCACGAGAACCGTCATGCCGAGGTCCTTGAAACTACCCGTGTGGGAGTTGCCGCAAAGCTTGACCTTGAGGCTCTTGATGCCCAGTTCCTTGGCGAGCGGGGCGGCGTCAAAGAGCGGGCTCCAGCCTTCGCGCATCGTGACGATGTCTTCGAGGGGCATGTCGGGGAGCACCATTTCGCGCTTGCTCCAGATGCCGCTCATGTCGGCGGGTTCAAAGCTCATGCGGCGTTCGGCAAAGAGCTTCTTCCATTCGTCGGGGCTCTTGCTGGCAAGTGCAGCACGGTCGTGTTCGACTTCGAGCAGGCTTCCGTCCACCTTGCTACGGTAAATGACGTCGGTCAGCGGGTAGGTGTCGTCCCCGTTGATGTTCCTGAAATGCGCATTGAATTGGGCCATAATGTCCTCTTGATTTTACGAGGGCAAATATAGCAAAATAGACTAGAATGTGGTGCTGTCCGCAGGTGTTTTTGTGGTGTCTGTTGGAACTGGGGGGAACGAGCAGGTTTTTATGGCCTTGTCGACCTCTTCGCGGATGGAATCCAGCTTGGCCTGGTAGCGGGGGTTCACTGTCGTGTCGCCATCGCAAATTTGTGTCTTTGCGAATTCACCTGTGTAATCGTAATCGACAGTTGCGTCGACACAATTTTTTAGATCGTCGGAAACGGTTTTGCCGGCTGTAGCGAGACTGTCCAGTTTCTCGCTTATGCAGTCTTGTCTAACCTCGCTCTTGTTTACGAAATCAGTCTTTTGGCAAAGCGGGGACGGGGCTGCGGAACTGCTGGATTCGGCTACGGAACTGCTACTGACAAATAGGTTGTTGTATTCATCGTTCGTATAAACTAATCCATTTTTCCTGTGGGAATAGATATTGCCGTTGGAGCAATAGTATTTTGTGTTCCATCTCATTTGGTTCATGCACGAGGGAACTCCATAAACGGGTACGGCATCGGCACAATTTTCCAGGCGGTCTTCTATTTTGATCAGTTCTTCGATAGTCAATGTCGCGTTGTTCCGCAATTCGTATTTTGGTGAACTGCACGTTTCCGCGCTGGAACCGCCTATGTATACGCATTCATTGTAAGCGAAGGTTGAATCTTTGCAGGCCACGGTCGTGTCACTGGCAAGCCTGTATTTTGCGGAACTGCTGGACGAAATTTCGTCGCGAGCCGAGGATGACGACTCGGGAGTTCCGCTCGATGTCGCTTCGGAACTGCTGGATGTTTCTTCGATTGCTGTCGAAGAGATGGGTTTGAGGGACTCGCTTGACTCCGGGGCGGAATCGTCGATACCGATAGTGCCGTAGAGGGGTTGCGCGTCATCGGAGCAGCTGGCCCAAAATATGGCCGCTACAGATAAAAAGAACTTGCCTAGGCGTAATCTGAATTTCATGAGCGATTTCCTACTTTGTACTAAAAATATGTTTTTTTGAACAGGGTGCACGTAGCGCTGAATTTTTTCCGTTGGCGTTATGTTTATGGGCTGTCTATTGTTTAGGGGCTGTCTATTGCGATATGGTGGCCTTTTGGAAGGGAAAATTGGGCGAAAACAGGTCGTTTTTTCTATATTTTCCTTCGAGAAAATGTTCAATTCGATACGGAGTACCGAGTGAAGAAGAAAAAAGTTGTTTTATTGTCCTTTTTGTCGATTTTGGCGTTAACGCTATCGGCCTGCCTGTTCGATTCAGAGGATTCTGCCCTTAGCAGCTGGCTTTCGGATCAGGGAATGCCCGATAGCTACAAAGTCCAATCTTTAAGTATCGAAGACCTGACCCCGATCTCTGCCGAGGCGTTCTTGGACACGTTCCCCGATTCCGCGAACTCCAGGGCGGTGTTTGGCCGTTCCTCCAATATTTCCCACGACCTGGTGCTTGACTTTGGCTTTGACACGACCTTGCTTGCCACTTTGAAAAAAGCGGACTCAGCCGCGTCGGTGTTGATTTTGCGCTTGTTGCCCTCCTTCTACAGGTCCAAGGCCTTCCCGGCGGATTCGTTCCCCATTGAAGAAGACATGAACATGACGGTGAGCTGGAAACTCGACCGCGGCAAGAGCATGGATTTTTTGGAAGATGTGATGGAAATAACGGATAAGTCCTGGCTCAAAAGCATTGAGAACTGGGAAGAGGACGGCAGTGCCGATACGACCTACTCCATTTCTGTGGGTTCCAAGGATTCTCTTCTGGCATTCTTCTTGCCAGCGGCGCTGGTCGATGACATTCGTAGCGAGGTGAGCTTCTGCCGCCTGCAGCTCCGCATCTCGGCCCCCGAGGCCAAGCACGTCTACCATATTTTTGGACCGAACTACACCTACGGGCCGCAGTTCCGCCTGACGACCTTGACGGATTCCACATACACTTACCGCTCCATGACGCCGTTCCGCATGGCGGAAGCCATCTCGAACAAGGAGGATTGCTCGGACTGCCTCATTTTGCACGGCGGCGTGTTTGATTCCCTGGTCGTGGAGTTCCCGTCGGAGCCGATTCTCAAAAAGCTTGCTGAATTCTATGGTGACGACTTCCCGTACACGGTGGGTGATGGCGAGGATGTGCGCCAGAATGTGGTGTTGGCCCAGCTGACGTTTGCCCGTGACGATTCCAAGGGCTCAAATGAGATTGGGCATCCCATCCAGGTGGTGGTCGGCTCTTTCCTAGACAGCGCCGATGGGACTTACCGTAAAATGGAGGCGTACAAGCTCAACAGGGATGTTATCCTTGAAGAGGGGCACCCGAACATGGTGTTCCATGACGGTGATTCTTTGACGCTCCAGGTGACATACGGCATGCGCAACTTTATCAACCGCGCCAGTGATGGTCGTACCTTCAAAATCATGATGCGCCTAGGCTATCCGGTGCTGCAAGAGAAGGATACTGCCTATACCGATTACATTACGTCGAAGGGCGATACCAGCTTTGTGTTCTTGTCGCACTTTGACTACGCCCGTTACGATTTTTCTGAGATAATGAAACAGCCGGCTACGTTAAAGCTGTGGCTAGCCTCCAAGCGGGGGGATGAATAATGAAAAAGATTTTAAGTGTTCTCCTTTTTGCTGCTGCATGTGCTTCGGCTTCCATGCTCGGTCTTGACGCCCTTGGCGAAGAACAGACTCTGGGCGGAATGGCTTCTGCTGCCGGTCGTGGTTTTGCTGGTGGAGCCAAAACGGGTGAGGCCGAGGGCATCTCCCTTTCGAACCCGGCAAGGATTGCTTTCGATAGCAAGGTCGTGTTC
This sequence comes from Fibrobacter sp. UWP2, assembly GCF_900141705.1. Classification (NCBI taxonomy): domain Bacteria; kingdom Pseudomonadati; phylum Fibrobacterota; class Fibrobacteria; order Fibrobacterales; family Fibrobacteraceae; genus Fibrobacter; species Fibrobacter sp. UWP2. Next base: position 60,504 of record NZ_FQYM01000007.1, on the reverse strand, counting down.
AATATCAACTTCTTGATGGACATTTTGTCTATTGAGCAGGGAGGCAGTTACTATTCCACGAATAATGTGACCATTCCTTCGTTCAATCTTTCGTTCCCCATGGGGAGCTTTGGGGCGATGGGTGTTTCTTTGTGGCAGCATTACGCCTCGATTATGGACGAAGAAGTCGAGGATACTACGACCTCAGCGATGGCGACCTTTAAGTACCAGAGCAGCGTTTACGAGATTGTGCCCAATTACGCCGTTCGAATTCCGTATTTCCGCAACTTCTCGTTGGGCGCCTCAGCTCATTTTGTGATGGGAAGCGCCGAACGCAATTTGACGTTGGGCCCGAACAACAGCGAGATCCCCGAGGACGAATCCTGGGCGACGACGGGTTCCAAGATTACCGACCATGTTGAAGGAACTTGGGAAATCAAGAACCACCCGGCTTACTATTCGATCGCCCTCCAGTACCGCGGGCGTCAGTCTTCGTACTATTTCTCGTTCACCACACCGTACACTTTGCAAAACGACCTAGAATACAATCTCCGCTTCAGCGAATTGGATACGCTCGTGCCCACCAAGTACACGCGTGAAATTGATGTGCCCATGACGCTTGCGACCGGCATGAACTTCCGCTTCAAAAAGAGGTACAACGTAATGGCTGACTTGCAGTGGCGCGCCTGGGACGGCGACATCGAGACCATCGGCAAGAGCTTTGACATGCCGGATGCGATTGAAACGCAAAATGACGTTTTGGCGGCGGTTGGCTTCCAGCGAGATGGCAGCCCGCTGTTTTACGACCCGTATTTGGACCGCATGACTTACCGTGCCGGCGCCTGGTACAAGGGTTGGTACATGGAGTCTGTCCACGAGTTGGGCGGCTCTATTGGTGCGGGATTCCCGTTGGGCCGCAAGGGCACGACTGTCGATCTTGCCATTCAGGGCGGCAAGCGTTTTGTGGATAACGGTCGCGATTGGGAAGAAACATTTATTGGGCTCCGCCTTGGCCTGATGGGCATAGGTAACTGGGGCCAAGCTCGCTAAATAAGTTTGAACTGAAGGAGGCTTATATGGCTACGAAAAAGACGATAACTGCTAAGGCTGCTCCGGCAAAAGCGGCGAAGACCGCTGCCAAGGCTGCTCCGGCAAAGGCGGCGAAGACCGCTGCGAAAGCTGCTCCGGCAAAAGCGGTCGCAAAGGCTAAAAGCGCTTTGACGAAAGTGGCCGCCAAGGTGGCGACCAAGGTCACCGCCAAGAAGGAAGCTGTAAAGAAGACCACGTCGAAAATAAAGACTGCCGTCAAGACTGTAAAGACCGCCGCACCGGTGGCAAGGTCCGCCCCGCGTGCTACGGAACAGACCGATGTTGTTTTAAAGAGCACTGCCAAAAAGGCAAAACCGGTAGTTAAGGTTTCTGCCGTCAAGGCGGCTGCTAAGCCGGTGACCAAGAGCGCTTCGCTCGCACAGTCCTTTGACCCCGAATACCTGGTACTCATGCAAAAGGATCCGAACTGGATGCAGGCGTTCTGGGAAGTTTCCGAAAAGAGAATCAAGAATTCCAAAAAGGGGAAAGGCAAGCTGGTTCTCCGCCTGTTCGACATTTCGAACGACTTGACCGTGAAGCGTGGCAAAAAGCGCAAGTTTCACGATGTGGTGGTGCCTGCCGATGCCCGCAGCTGGTATGTAGAAAACAAGGCCAGCGACAACTGCGTCGCCGTTTTGGGCTTTGCCGACGGCAACAAGTTCTTGCCGCTTGTGGAGTCCGCTCCGGTGCACCCGTTCTCCATGGAAGGTTCCGAAATTGATGCCGGCAACAAGTTTGTGCAGGCCTCCTTGGGCGGTGCCGCCCTGGGAGGGTTCAACAGCTCGGGCCTTTCGAGCATGTCGGCCAAGAACTGGCTTGAATCCCTTTCGAGTTCCTCGGGTTCCATGTTCTCGGGAGCGCTCTCCAGTGCGGCTCTCAAGAGCAATAAGCTTGAACTCCCGAAGGATTCCGTGAACTACGGCAAGGACTTTTTCCTGTGGGTCAAGACCCGCCTGATTGTTTACGGCGGTACGCGCCCGGACGCTCACTTGCAGGTGCGCGGCGAACCGTTCCCGCTGAATCCCGATGGCACCTTCAGCTTTGAAGAAGACCTTCCGGATTCCACGAAGATCATCCCGGTGTTCGCCACCGACAAGGATGGCGACTTCCCGACGACAATCGTCCCTATCGTTGTAAAGCGCACCGAATAAGCAGGCTTGATGAGCGCACCTGGAAAAATACACCTCCTGTTGCATGCGCACTTGCCTTTTGTGCGTGAGCCTGAATATGACCGGTTCTTGGAAGAGAACTGGTTTTTTGAGGCGATGTCGGAAACGTATTTGCCCCTGGTGCAAATGCTTTGGCGATTGGAAGAGCGCGGCGTGCCGGGGACGCTCAACTTGAGTATATCCTCGGTGCTTTTGGCAATGCTCACCGACGAGGTGCTGCTGCAAAAGTTCACGCGCCATTTGCACAAGCAGCTGGAACTTCTCGAAAAAGAGAAGGTGCGCCTGCAGGACGATAGCGCCCGCTTGGACGTGGTGAATTTTTATTATCGACGCCAGACATCCTTGATAGACCATTGGGAAAAAGTCTGCCACGGTAAAATTGTCCCCATGTTAAAACTACTTGAAGAGCGCGGCAAGCTTACGCTCCTCACGTGCGTGGGCACGCACCCTTTTTTGCCGGCGTACCAGTCCGACGTGGACGCCATCCGTTTGCAGCTCGGCATTACGGTTCGCGCATTCGAGAGCGCCTTCGGCAAAAGACCTAAAGGGTTGTGGCTCCCGGAATGCGGGTACTTTGACGGCCTGGATTCCATTTTGGCGGAATTTGGGTTTGAGTACTTCTTTCTCGAGACCCATGGCGTGCTTTTGGCAAAACCCGCGCCCAAATACGGCGTATTTGCGCCAATAAAGACCCCGGCGGGGCTTTATTGCATGGGTCGCGAGCAGAGCAGCTCCATGGAAGTGTGGAGCCGCAAAACCGGCTATCCGGGGCATCCCGAATACCGCGAATTCTTCAAGGACATTGCCACGGAACGCGATCCCGAGTATTTGGGTGACTACTTTATGGCGGGCGACACACCCATAGAAACCGGTCTCAAGTATTATCGCATTACCGGAAGCGAAGACAAGCAGGTTTACCGTCCGTGGAACGCGCTTCGCCTTGTCGAAGATCATGCGCGCCTGTTCGTGGCGAACCGCGAGGTGACCGTGACCGATTTGCTTCCGAACATGGATGGCAACAAGGTCTCCATATTGTGCCCCTACGACGCGGAACTCTTTGGGCACTGGTGGTTCGAAGGCCCGATGTTTATCGAGAAGATGTTCGAACGCGCTGCTAGTTCCAACGTGGTGGAGATGGCGTCGCTTGAATCTACAATGCACGAGTCACCCGATGGCGGAACTCATGCGCCCATATTCTCTTCGTGGGGCGAGGGCGGCTTTGGCGAAGTTTGGATGAACGATGAAGTCAGTTGGGCGTACCCGCTGTTCTTCCGCATGCGGGCGATGATGAATGAGATGAAACTTCGCATTGATAATTCTAAGTCGGCGCAAAACCAACTTCAAAAACGCTTTTATGCGCAAATGGCCCGTGAGCTGGTTCTGTTCCAGGCTTCGGACTGGGCGTTCATGATCCACAACAAGTCGGCTGCCGATTACGCGAAGTCCCGCCAGAATGGCCATTACAAAAACGTGTGCGCCCTTTATGCAGCTGCCACGGCGGCAGTCGTCATGAGCCGCAAGCATCCCGACACCAGCTTGCTTGCGAGCCTGGAGAAAAAGGACAATCTGTTCCCTTGGATTAGCGAGTTGCTGTAGCGTCGCTTTTACAATTCGCTAGTAAATGATCATCATGTCTTGGCTGCGCCCGTGGGCGCCGGCGCGGAACCGGTAGAGTCCGGGGACCATTTTTGCTTTCACTGTCGATTCGTCAATGCAGTGGGTGCTGTGCGTGTAATTTTCACGCATCACGAGGTCGCCACGACGGTTGCGGATTTCAATGAATTTTTTTCCTTTGGGAAGCGGTGTAAAGCACAGGTTGCCGTTACGCCAAGGCGTGGGGTAGGCGCGTAGCGTTGAATCTTTGACCACCTCGGGAATGTAATCGGAATCGGCGAAACGGCTAAAAACCCAAACGAGGGAATCGTACTTTAAAGATTGCGACCGGATTTTGTCCAAGGTGGAGGTGTTGATGATTGGCGTAACGGTCGCCTTGCCGTTGCTGTATTGGACCGCGCTCGCTTTGCCTTTAAAACTGCTGAAGTCCATGTCGTCTGCCGTGTAATACTGGAACGAGAACTTTTCCATGTCTGGCGCCGCGGTGGGAGCCTCCTTGAACAGGGCTTCGGGCCACTTGGGCTGATCGGCGTTGATCCACAGGTTGGAATCTACAGCCAAACTGCGCTTGCCGGCGAACGAAATCTTGGTCGAAAAGTCGTGGAAAACGCTGTCTGCAGATAAATTCCGCTCGCGGAGCACTTTGGAAAGCTGCCCCTGGAAATTGGTATTGGGGTCTTTGGCGAATCCTTCCCAAATTTTTTTGTCGAACATTGCGTCAAAGTGGAAATACAGGTAAATGTACAGGATTCCAAGGCCGTAGTCGTCGGGGTAGTTGTCCAAAGGGAGCCCTGGACTTCTTAATACCGAGCCTACGTGCGAAATGTAGTCGTCCACATCGGGTGCGGCAACTTCTTCGATGCCCGAGGCGGATGCTTCGAACCAAAAGGACCAGTAGTCGACGCTCATGTAGCGGAGCTGTACGGCGTGGTAGAGTTCATGGAAGGCGGTGACGCGAATGCCCATGCCCCAATCGCGTACATACGAGCGTTCGACGCTTTTTAGTTCGGCGGTGGCGACCGCGTACTTGCAAATGTCGTCGTTGACCGTGACGCTGTCGTAGGTCAAACTGGAGGCGTTGATGGGTACATAATAAAAGTCGTTGTCCAATAAGATTTCAGTTTTTTGCGGGTCGTTGTAGTCGGTGGGGTGGGTGATGCCAAAGCAGCCGGCGGTGCACTGGTCGGTGCCCACGACGCTTGCATTCCTCACGTTGTACAGGTCGACGATTTCGACAGGGTAAAGCCCGGAGTCGATGTTCTTTTGAAAGTGGTACGAGACGCTTCCGCCAATGGGCTTTTTCATGCCCAGCTTGCCTACATGGTGGTCCCAGGCTTTTTCCATGCTGGCGGCGACGCTGTCGACAAAGGCCGCGGTGGTGGCGTGGACGCCGTTCAGCGTATAGAATATTTCGAAGTGTTTCGTTTTGCGGGTGTATACGGTATCGTAATAGGCCTCAGGTTCGCAATTGGACGTGAACTTCCTCGCTGCCGTCATTTTGCCTTTATTCTTTTGGCGTTTGATGACGGCGTGCATGGTTCCGCAATGGCTAGCGACGTCTGGGAGGTTCTCGGCGGCGGGGGCGAACGCGAAAAACGCGAGCAATGCTGCTACGGCAATCTTTTTATACGAGCGGGAACAGGTCGAAAGCATCAGGTGATTCCTCCGATGCCTGCCGCCTTCAAGATTTCTTTGGCGCGTGTTTTTACTTGGGGTGGAACGTTCAATATTTTTTGGTGCCTCGGCTTGATGCGGGCGTCTACAATCATGGGGGCATCTATGGACCAGTGCTTGTTTGCGACTTGCTCGTTTAAGCCATGAACGTCTTGCGCCGGGTCCGAGCGAGTGAAGGTCACCCACAAAAAGTCGTCGATGTTCTGGATTTCGTTCAGGTTGGTTACGATGCTGACCCAGGGATAGTTCTCCTTGAAAGGCCAATGATCCAGTTCGTTTGAAAGTTTTTGGATGTCGCCAGCCCCTTCGACGGCGATGACGCCGTTCATCACGTTCTTGACGGCAGTGAAACCTTCGGGCAGTTTGAGCGTTGCCAAGTCGGCTTCAAAATTCCTGAGCAGGCGGCGCTTTTCGCCGGCGGCGACTATCACGAGTTTGGAACCGTGGTTCAGCGAAGTGCCTGTGTAGTCCAGCGTATCGATGGTGGTCGAAGTCTGGAAGTGCAAATCGCGCTTGAAGTCGATACGTTCCAGAATGTGCTCAAAAAAGGCGGGCACGTCGCAAACGTCCAAGTTGGGGTTGTCTTCTTTGGCCGCAAGCATCAGGTACTTGCTGAGCGAGACCTGATTGAAGCCGAGCAGCGCGTTGGCTGTTTTCAAGAGCTCCATCGGTTCGCGTTCTGCGCGGCTCGCGTAGGGGCGGAACCGCTCGCTTCCCAAGGCTAGGCAGAGCGGGTGCACTCCGGCGGCGTCGACTGCATGGACCGCGTGCACGCCGGGAATCGATGCAGGTACCATGGGACGCGTAATCTGGTGGATGAACTTGCCAAAGAGCGTGTCCTCTTTGGGCGGGCGTCCCACAACGGTAAATGGATAAATGGCGTCTTTTTTACAGAGGACCTTTTTTACCTTGAGGTAAGGGAACGGGTGCTTGCCAGAGTAGTAGCCCACGTGGTCGCCAAACGGCCCTTCGGGTTTCAAATCGGGGGCGACTTCGCCTAAAATGCAGAAATCGGCATCGCTCGAAATCACGTAACCGTCATGGATAAAGTAACGGAAACGCCTTCCGGCGAGCATCCCGGCAAATACAAGTTCCGAGAGGTTCTCGGGCATGGGCATCACTGCGGCGATGGTGTGCGCCGGAGCGCCTCCAATAAAGATGCTCACCTTGAGCGGCCTGCCTTCTTCAATCGCCTTTTCGTGGTGGCGGGCGATGTCCCTCTTGATTTGGTAATGCAGACCGCATTCGGCGTCGGTTCCCTTGGTGGGGTCCGCAGCGGCGTAATCGTTACCCGAGAGTTGAATGCGGTACATGCCCACGTTGGTCTGCAGTATACTGGCGCTTTCGCTTGGGCGTGTAGCCACTTGCGGGAGGGTGATGAACGCCCCGCCGTCCTCGGGCCAGCAAACGACTTGCGGCAGGTCGGCGAGGGAACATTCTTCAAAGTCCTTGATGCTTCCGCTTTTTTTGGGGAGGGCTCGGATGCCTGCCGTTGCGGCGTTGAACAGGCGCGCAGGGCTCGGCTTTTTGAAAAACTCCACGGGGTTCGACTTGAAAAGCACCGCGGTCTGCGTGGACTCGAGCGTGTCACGGAACAAAAAGTCCAAACGCTCTTGCGTGCCAAAAATGTTGGCGGCGGCAGGGAACCTGCTTCCCTTGACTTTCTCGAACAGGAGTGCCGGGCCACCGCAGTCAAAAGCCTGGCGGGCTATTTCGGCCATCTCCAAATACGGGTCCACCTCCTGGTGGATACGTTTGAGCATCCCTGCTTTTTCCAAATCCAGCAGAGCCTGTTTAAGATCGCTGTACATAGAAACCGGAAGTTTCCTTGAAATTTAGCCTGCTGTAGCGCTCTGGTCCAGGACCTGGAATTCCTGGGTCTTCTTTTGGGATTCGTAGGCGAGCATTACTTCGCGGGTCGCCTTGCGGGCGTAAATGCCGTAGACCACGTTCGTCTTGTCGATAATGCCCGCGAAAACTTCTTCGGGGATGGTCGTGAATCCCTGGAACGAGAACTCGTCGTAAATGGCGGTCATGTTGCCTTCGGACACAAACTGGTGGCTTGCGGTAAAGCCGCGGAACGGTCCGTCGCCCAGGCGCACCGTGACCTTGTTGTCGGCGACGGAACTGATGATGCCCTTCCACTTGATGGCCTTGAAACCGCACTGAATGTGGTAGTTGACGCTCGCTCCAGGAGCGAGTTCAGCGGGTAAGGTGTAGTGGAGGATAGGCGTCGTACCAATGGTCAGGTTCATCGGGGCGTATCGCATGGTTTCCATCACATTGGGGAGGGAAAACTCTTGCCACGATGTTTGACTCAATTGTACCATACAGCAATAAATCTAGTAAAAAATGACGGATAAAAACGTTAATTTATGAACTCTTTCGATAATTCGCTAAAAGCCGTTGTGGGGTTCTCTTTGACCCACTCCGCCGAGACCTTGGTGTGGAGGAAGCGCCCCTCGACCGAGTTGTACCAATGCACCACGCAGGTATCCTTTAAAATGAGCTCGTCTAACTTGTTGCTGGTCTTTGGTTTAAACCAGTGCGCGCTGATTTCGGGGCCGAGGGGGTAAAAAAAGCGTGCCGGCAAGACCACCATGGATTCGCTGCTCTTGTTGTGCGTGACGTTTTGCATGAGCCGCGTCCCCAGGCGGTAGCGTTTGAGGCGTTCCGCTTCGGGCATTTTCTTGATGAATTCAAAGGCGCTGCGGATGGTGGGGTTCCCGGGCTCGGAACCTATGATGGCGTTGTTCACCGCGGCAGAGAATCCTCTCTCGGCAAGGCGGAACAACCTGTACCCACCGGGGAGTCGCGCACAGAACTCGCGGAAGGCGAATTGGAGGCCGCAATAAATCCAACGGAAGGGATTGACGCTCCTGAAAAGGTCGGCGGGAAGCGCTACGGGTTCGACTCCAATAAAGCCCTTTTGCTGCATGAGGTTGTCGAAAGGTTTTACGACAATGACGTCGGTGTCGAGGTAAACACCGCCGTATTTGTAGAGAAGTGCCAAACGCAACAGGTTGGCTCGGCTGGCGGGCGCTTTGAGTGTCTTGAACAGCTTTAGGCAAAGCCCGTCATCGTCCAGGCCTTCAAAGTGGGAGTCCTGGACGGGGATGACCTCGAGTCCGGGGATGTCCTTGATGAGGTCCCAACCGTCGCCTTCTTGCATTAGTCCTTCGTGTACAAGCCAAATGGACTGTGGCTGTTGAACTTTGTATGCCGAACGGACGGCGACACCGCCGCTCCACGGGAACTTGGGGCCTAGCCAAATAAAGATGAGGCGATTGGGAATCATTTTGCTAAACTCTTGTATAAATCCAGTTGTCTTTTAAAGCAGTCTTCCCAGCTGTATTTTTCGGCATAGGCGCGGGCGTTCTGCTTCATGGTCTGCATGTCGGAATGGTAAAGTTCCACAATGGCGTTGGCGAGAGCCTGCGGTGTACGTTCGGCGAGGATTGTCCCTGCCTTGGATTCGGTCACGTGTTCAAAGGCGGCTCCGGCGGCGGCTCCCACCTGGGCGTTGCCGCTTGCCATGCTTTCGAGAATGGAGAGTCCGAAGGTCTCCCAGCCCGAGAGGGCAAGCCCCAGGTCGACGCTCGCGTAGTAGCGGGCCATTTCGTCAATGGAATTCACAAAGCCAATGTAGCGCATGTGCGGGTGCTTGGCGACCGCCTCCTGTACTTGCGGGAGCGAGGGCCCCGTTCCCGCAAACACAATAGCGGGTTCGTGTCCCAGCTTTTCGGTCAGGATGTCGTAGGCGCCAAGGACCAGGTCCATGCCTTTTTCGTTGCAGTGCCTGTGCGGGAAAAAGATGGTGAGGCGGTCCGGGTCGCCCGCCTTAAGCTCTTGCACCAAGGCTTCGTCGCGCTTGGTGGGCGAGAACATTTGAATGTCGCAACCGAGCGGGATCCAGCGCGGGTCCGGGAGGTTGTTCTTTTTGAGGCGCGCCATGACCTCCTTGGAAGAGGCCTGGATGCAGTCGAAGCCCTTGAATTCTTTGCGGGCGTACCAGAACGCCTTTTTGCGGCAGAACGTGCCTATGCCGGGCCCCACTTTTTTGGCGACGGGGCGACCCACGTAAGTCACGGGGAAGTCGGCGTGCCAGAATCCCACCAGCTTGGATGCGGGCGAGATTTTTTTGGCGGCGCGGCGCACGACCGTCGGCAAAATGTACGGGGAGCCGACTTCAATAATGTCGGGCTGGTACTTGGCGAGCACGGGCTCCACCTGCGAGCGCTTCCAAATAAAGCGGTATTCCCAGTTACCGGGGAACTTGAACGCTTCCACGTGCTCAATGACGAGGTTTTCGCTCTTTTGTTCGGTAAAGGTCTTGCCGTCGGGCATCACAAAAACCGAGAGCGCGTTTTCGCCCTTGGAGCTGGCCGCTTCGTAAAACGCCATTTTTTGCAGGTGGTAACGGCGGACTCCACCTCCGGATGGGCTCCAGAAGTTGTTGAAGTCGACGATGGTGAACGGCTTGGTTCCGTTTTGCATTAGGTTTCTTGCATCCTGTTGGATTCCGGATCTATGGAGAGCGTTCCTCTATAGAGGTTGTTTGTACCCAGACGCTTGGAGTTGACCGACAAGAACAGGTTGCCGCCCTTGGATTCGAGCCAGTAGATGGCGTCGGAATCACGGAGGTAGGCGCGCGGCCCCACAAGGCCGTTCTCGGAATCGATGAGCTCGCCGCCGAGGAACAGCGGGATGTCGAGCGCCTTGTACAGGTCAAGCATCACGGAGGAGCGACGTTCGTGAATGTCCGAGAGGTCCGGACGGTCCGAAATCTTGAGGTGGTCAATGCCGTCAATGATGACGATCAGGTCCGGGTGGTCCTTTTGCTCGCCCTTCAAAATGTCTAGCAGTTCCGTGTTGTTGAACGCCGGCTGATCTTCCCAGATTTCGAGGCGGTTGTTGCGCACGTAGCCCATCAGCTCGCGGGTCGCTTCCAAAATCTTTTGGTTGATTTGGTCGGATTCGTTCTGCTTGCGCACGGTCAGCACCGATTCGCCAATCATCATGGCGACCAGGCGGTCAAAAATCTGGCGGCGCGGTGTCTCGAGCGCGATGTAGATGATTTTGAGCTTCGGGTTGCTCTGGAGCAGGTCTAGGGCGAGGCTCGAAAGGAGGGTCGTCTTGAGGCCGAACGGGTTCGAGGACACGTAGAAACAGCCAGACTGGATACCGTCAATCTCTTTGGTGAGTTTTGGGAAGGTGTTCAGTGAATAACCCACGCTCACATCGGGGGGGCACGCCATGGCGGTGTCAAAGTTCTCCTTGATGTCTTGCAGCAGCATGGAACGTCGATGCGTGTGCACCGTGTCTTCTTCGGTTTGGTCGATAAGTGTAATCAGCTGGTCGGCGCCGTTCTTGCGGAGCACCTGGTCAATGGTCTCGTCCTTGGGGAGTACGATGGACTTGAACCTCAAATTCAGTTCTTCGGCCATCTTGAGGTAGCGCTGGATGCGGTATTCCTGTTCGCGGCGGTTGGCTTCGCGCCGCAAGATGAGCGTCACGGAATCGGCGCCGCAGGCCTTGAGCTTGTAGAGGTGGCTCAGCGAAAGTTCCTGGTACATGGTCGAAACCACTCCCGGGATACCCGCGAGGTCGGCCGTGAGGGCGTCAAAGAACCCTTCAACAATAATGGGCTTGTCGTTTTCGGGCTGGATGTTGAACGGAATGTCCCCCGGACCCGAGGCGTAAGAAATGTAGGGGTGGCCCTTGCCTTCGTCTTCCATAAGGCGGCCGTAGACCGAGTGGATGAGCCCCTTGGAGTTGCGGGCTGGGATGGTGATGCGCGGCTCGTGATAGGCTTCGAGGTTATCCAGGTAAAAACTGATTTGGTGGCGTTCGATGCCCGAGAGCATGCAGTAGCTCACGAACGGTTCGGGGTCGCCGCTGTAGTAGCCAATGCCGTAGAGCTGTGCCTGGCCAATGCTCCAACCGCGGCTGGAGAGGTATTCGGCTGAGGAAGGGCTGCGGCATGCCGCCCAGTGGCAGTAGCGCACAAAGCTCTCGAGGACCTTGGACTTTTCACCGCCAATTTCCTTGATCCAGGGGTGCTCATCCTTGAAGGAATCCTGTTGCTGTTCGGCTTCCTGTGCGCCCAAAAACTCGGTGGCTTCGGCACGCGCCTGCGGCTCATCCATGCCGTTAAAGCGGCTGCGCATCACAAACTCGATCAGGTCGCCCTCGCTACCGCACTGGAGGCAACGGTAACGCCAGTAACCCAGGGCGTCGTAGAAAAACAGCGACGTCTCTTCGGGGGCGTGAAAGGGGCAGCAAGCGATAAGGTTTCGACCCCAACGGCTCAGGGGAATCCCCAACTGGCGTGGGTGGGTTTTGGTTCTCACAATTCCAGCATGTTCCTGATCGATTAGCATAAGGGCCTCCAGAAGGCAATCTCTTTTAAGAGCCTTCCAAATGAAAATCTAATAAAGAAACTGGAATAAAACCAATTTTTGGTCAAGAAAAGTAGTTATAATTGGAATATGGTTATTCTAGGAATTGACCCCGGTTCCATCACGACGGGGTACGCGTTTTTGGACAATTCCGGCGGCTCGTTGCAGGTGCTGGAATACGGGACTTTGCACGCCCCGGCGACCAACGCCTTGGAAGACCGCTTGCTCCACATTGTTGGGGAGCTGGAAAAACTTTTAGAACGCTACCGCCCCGAGGCGCTTGCCATGGAAGGCGTGTTCTTTGCCAAAAACGCCAAGAGCGCCCTGGTGCTGGGTCATGTTCGCGGGGCTGTGCTCGTGGCGTGCCGCAAGCGGGGAATGTCCTTTATGGAGTACCCGCCCAAGGTCGTCAAGCAGTCGGTGACCGGGGATGGCTCCGCCTCAAAGGAGCAGGTGGCGAACATGGTCTATACCCGTTTGGGGATTGAACCCTCAGACCTCCCATTGGACGCTTCTGACGCATTGGCCATAGCCTTTACCCACTGCACGCCGGCGCCATTGACGGTTGCCCTCAAGGGGAAGGCTAAAACCAAAAAGAAGAAGGCCACGGTGCAGCAGTGGAAGGACCTAATCGAAAAGATGGGAGGGACTATCCAATGAGTTTTGTCTCCGAAGAGTTTTTGCCCTATGGTTTGGGCCAACCAAATTTGGTCGAGGTGCAGCCGGGTTATTTCGTCGATGCCGACATCGTTCCTTTTGTAGACAAACTAAATAATGCAGCCAAGGCGGAAGGCTTTGAACTGCGCATTGAATCGGCTTACCGCCCTTTTGAAAAGCAACTCTCCATTTGGAACCGCAAAGCCCGCGGGGAACTTAAGCTCCTTGACGAGCATGGCGAACCCATGGAACGCCCGCAGGACGAAGAAGAACTGATGTATGCCATCCTCACGTGGTCGGCGCTCCCCGGGGCAAGCCGCCACCATTTGGGTACCGACATTGACGTGGTCGATGGCGCCGCTTGCCCCGAAGGATACGAGGTGCAGCTCACGCCCGCCGAATGTACCGGCATGTTCGTCAAGTTCCATGAGTTTTTGACCCGCCGGATGGAGAAGGGCGAGTCGTTTGGCTTTGAACGCGTGTTTATACCTGGCCGTGGCAAGATTCGCCCCGAGGGCTGGCACATTGCGCACCTCCCTACGTCGCGCAAGCGCTTGCAGAACTTCTCGCTCAGCACCCTCCGCCATATTTACGAGCAGTCTGACATGGCCTGCAAAAAGGTCGTGCTCGCCCGGCTAGACAAGCTTGCCGAAGAATTTATTTTCCCGTACTTTGTGTGACCGCCGTGAAGTTTGAGCCGGAACATCGGGGCGTCCTTCGCCTTAAAACAGAACCTTACGGAATATCCGTTTTGGGGGCGACGCTGCGCTATATCCCGTGCACGGGCCCTTGCCGCCTTCTGGTTATGGCGGCCATCCATGGCGAGGAACCCGAGACCACTTTTTTGCTTAGCCGCGCCCTCCGCGCGTACGCCAGTCCGTTTAAGTCTATCGCCTTTGTGCTGTGCGCCAATCCCGACGGCGTTGCCTTGGGCACCCGCGGGAACGCGAACGGCGTGGACCTGAACCGCAACTTCCCGACGTCCAACTGGGCTGCTGACCCGGTGGCTTCGCGTTCCGTTTTGGAAGCCCCGCGGGATACGCTTCTTTCGCCGGGTGATTTCAAGGGCGGCGAACCCGAGATCCAAGCTCTTGTGGCACTGGTGCAAAAGCTTAAGCCCTCGGCAATCCTCTCGATGCATTCGCCCATCGGTTGCGTGGACGCCCCGCGCCAAACGCCCCTTGTCCTTGACTTGCAAAAGGTGTTCCGTTTGCCGTGGGTCGAGAACATCGGTTACCCTACGCCCGGGAGCCTTGGGACCTGGTGCATGGAGCAGGGGTTGGAATGTGTGACGCTGGAACTGCCGCGCCTAGCCCTCGAACTTTTGTTCGAACGTTACGGCGAACCTTTTGCCGAGTTTCTGGAAAACGCCGACATCAAATAAAAAACGCTCCTTTGAGGGAGCGTTTCTCATACAACAAACTCGATTACTTTTCTTTGGCGACGGCGTTCGCTTCTTCGATGATCTTGTTACGCTGCACAAGTCCGATGGTAAAGCCAATGACCATGTAGCAGGCGACGAGAATCAGTAGGTAGGTCAGCACGTAAAGGCTCTGGGAAATGAACATGAAGCCGGCGATGTAGGTAATGACGATGAGGACCGCCTGGAAGTAGTTGAAAGCCTTGTTCTTGCGGGGCTGCAGCTTGGGGAGGAACAGCGGGCTTACCATCAAAATTCCCGTGATGAACATGATGATGACCGGCAAAAAGATGAGCGAGCTGTTCGGGTCGGCAAAGACGCCCTTGTTCATGAGGAACACGACCAGGATGGCGTTTACGGCGCCGGCAAAAGTTGAGGGGAGCCCCGAAAAGTGGTGGTGGTAGTTTTCGGAGTCGCAGGCGTTGTACTTGGCAAGGCGCATGGCGGCACACAAAACGTACACGGAGAGGGCGACCGCCATCATCGGCGTGTTTGCGTCAAAGAAGTCGGGGACCATGCTCTTGTAGGCGAAAATCACGCAGAATGCCGGGGCGAGGCCAAAGGCAATCAGGTCGGCGAGACTGTCGAACTGGGCGCCGAATTCGGAGCTGGCGTTGACCAGGCGTGCGGCAAAGCCGTCGAGCTTGTCGAGGAGAACGCAAAGGATGATGAAGTACGCTCCCATGAGAATGGGGTTCTTGGATGGAAATGCCCCCGTTACCCAGCAAATGGAAAATACACCGAGCAAAAAGTTCATGCTGGTGAATGCATTAGGCAAAATAAAGCGAGTCTTTCCCACGACGGATCTCCTTTGTAAACTTACGTCAAAAATAAATAAAAATGCGCCCAAAAGGCGCATTTTATCAGTATTTTAAGCTATTTAGCAGGTTTTATTTCCCACAGTGCCTTAACACCTGCGGCAACAATCAAATGTTGCGGCGGTGCGTAGGGATTTTCCTCGGTGGGGAAGTTGTCCCAGTGCTTTGTGGAGAACTGGTAGTACTGCGTGGGGCGGTACATCACCGGGATGACCGGTACGGTTTCCATGAAGATCTTGTTGAGATCGCGGTAGGCTGCAGCCAGTTCCTTTTCGTCGGTGACGGTCGGGATCTTTGCCAGAAGCTTATTGGCGTTCTCATTTTTAAAGCGCCCCTGGTTCGAGAAGGCGTCTTCGCCAACGGCCTTTACGCCGCCGATAGTACCCATGATTTGCTCAAAGCGGCTCCACGGTGTTGCTGCAGAAAGTTCGGCAGTCTGCGTTTTCATGGCGAGGTCGAAGGTCCCCTTGCGCAAATCGGTGTCCCATACGCTGTAGTCCACGAACTTTTCTTCGGCAGGGATGCCGACTTCTTGGAAAGAGGCCACAATGACCTTGATGGCGTCTTCCCAGTCGGTCCAGCCAGACGGGCATTCAATGGTGATGGTGCGGACGGGCTTGCCACCCTTGTCCATGAGCCTGCCTTCGTCGTTCCATGTATAACCGGCGTCGGTCAAGATCTTTTTGGCCTTGTCGGCGTCGAAACCCAATTCCAACTTGTCGGCGTCTTCTTTGTTGAAGAACTTGCTCTCGGAACCGAAGGGCAAAATGAAACCGGCCTGGATGTCGGGCGTGTAGTTGGAGATGGCGCGGGTCTTGATCTTTTCGTAGTTCACGGCGTAGGTCATTGCCTGGCGGAAGGCGACGTCATTGAGCGGCGCGTTCTGGTGGGCGATGATGAGCGTTGTGATAGAGCCCGGAAGATGGTAGGGCTCGTTGCGGCTCCAAGAACGGATGCTGTCTTTTGCCTTGTCCCAAATGCGCGGCAAGAAGATGGACGAGACATCGAGGTTGCCCTTGGTCATGGCACTGTTGAAGTGGTTGTTGCCGTTGTAGAGGGAGTGGATGATGAACTTGGGAGCCGGGAGCTTGCCCCCGTGCTTTACGTTGCCCCAGTAGTTGGCATCGCGTTCCAACACAATTTTGTCGGGAGAGAACGTCTTGAGGTTGTACGGGCCCGAGACCACGGGCACGGAGTCGTTCTTGAAAGCCGTAATGCGGTTGAAGTCATAGGACTTGCCTTTTTTGGCGGAGTTGACCAACGGTTCAAAGACGGCCTTCGGCAGGATGGAGGTTTCGGCGATGGCGTTCAGCAAAATGAGAGGGTTCTTGTTGTTTTTGACGTAGTGGAATACAATGTTGTTGCCTTCGACAGCCTCGATGGACTGGATGTATTCCCAGTTGCCGTGACGCGGGGTCGGCAAAATCTCGTCAATGTGGAATGTGAACAGGACGTCGTCCACGGTGACCGGTTGACCGTTGTTCCACTTGGCCCTCGGGTCCAGGTGCACCACGAGCGAAGAGTCCGTCTGTTCAAAACTGTCCGCGAGCATCGGTTCAAGCTTGCCGTCAAGCTGGTTGTAGGTAACAAGGGTCTCGTACATCAGGCGGACGTTGCCGTCGATGGGGAAGTTCGGGTCGTAGTCCAATGGGTTGAAGGTCGACGGGGGAGCCCAGTCGAAGCCGCCTATATATAATGTTTCGGCTCTCGGATATTCCGAAGCGTCCGCGGCGGCGGATTCCTGTTTAGTCTCCTGGCATGCCACAAGGCTCGCTGCTGCAATCAGCAAGCCTGTTTCCCCTAGAAGCCCGAAGATTTTGTTAATAGCACTCATAATCCCTTCATCTCATATTTTGTCTCTTTTAACACAAAAGAAACAATACTTTATAATGAAAATGTAGTGAGTTTTATAAAAAAATGCTACTAAAAAATCTTTACAGACTATGATAAAGTGGAATAAACGGGGGCTTTAAACCACTTTTTTGAACTAATTACAAAGAAAACCCGTACAAAAGGCGTTTTGACGAGGCGCTGTAAAGTGTTTTGTTCAAAATAAAGGGGGTGCCAGCCCCTCCGGGGGTGCTGAATTTTTGCTGGACCTTGCCGTCTTTGAGTGAAATGGAAACAACTTCGTTGCCTTGGTCAAGCCAGGCCGAGTTGTCGTGGATGAACGGGGTGTTGAATACGCTGTTCTTGCCTTGGAACTTCCAGAGGGGAGCGCCCTTGATGGTATAGAATAGGACGGTTTGATCCGAAAGGCCCACCATAAAGTGCGGCTTTCCTTGGTACTGGACTGCCTGCAGCGACGAAATGGGGGATTCCAGCAAGATTTGAACGGGCTCGTTGGCGTTGTTGGTAGTGTTGTACAAGTAGAGCCTGTTGTTTGCCGTGGCGATTGCCATAATGGAGTCTGCCTGGGCCAGTAGCGAAATTCCGTTTTGGAGCTTGACGCCGTTGCTCTTGATTTGCCCGGAGCCGTCCCAAAGGTGGATGATATCGCCATCAAGACTTGCCAGGTGCAATTCCGCGCCATTCTTGGTGAAGAGGAACGGGATGGAGAAAATCTTGCGGGACCAGGCCAGCTTGCTTTCGGGACGCAGAATCTTGAGCAGAAACCCGTTCCAAGTCGAAACGTATATGGCGTCGTCGTTTACCTTGACGTTGAAAGCCTTGCCGGGGAGCTGGATGGTTGTTGGCGGCGTATCCTTGTTGAAGTCGTAGATGTTCAAAGTGAATCCGGAGATAAGGGCGAGAATGGCGTCGTCATGGTCCATCACAGGGCTGTTGTCCATTTTGGCGAGAGGGCGCGTCCAGCGGAGTTCCCCGTTGTCGGCGTTCACGCAAATGAGGCGCTCGGCTGCCGGGTCAATGGTGAACAAGTTCTTTTTGCTGCCAAAGAGCTGCGGGTACTTGGTCTTGGGCGAAATGTTTAGGAGGCTTACGAACTTGGCGCCAATGGCTTTCCCGTAGCGGTTCAATATAACCGGGGTCGCGTAGGGGTTGCTGACCGAGTGACGGACTGCCTCGGACCATGCTTTTTGACGGTCCTTGTCGTTGCCCTCGTTGTTCTCCAAGTACAGTGCCTTGAACAGCCAAGCTTCGGCATTGCCCGGTTCCAGCTTGAAAATGGAATCCAAGATACTAGGCAGCGAAGTCCAGTCGCTGTTTTCGACCAATGAGGCGGCACGCTTGGCGAGGTTCTCCGAAAGGAGCGGGTGCATGCCGTAATAGTGCGGTGCAATCCCCTGCAAGTAGGAGTCGCCAAAGAACAAGTAGATGCTTTCGCCCGTGCGGATGACATCCGTGGTGATGGGCTTGGTGAAGTTGAAATGCCAAAGCGGCCTAAGGATGGTATCGACGACGGTGAGCGCGCCTTCGTTGGTAAAGAGACCGAGTGTCCCTTGGGCCAGTTCCTGAATGTCGGCGGCGTCGCTCCTGATGATGGATTTGATAGTGCCGTTGGACTTGTTCAAAAGTGTAACGCGCCCTGAGGCCTCTAAAACGGCAATGCGGTTTTCGAAGGAGAGAATTTTTTCGGCATTGCTGAAGGAAACCCTCCATTGGGGGATGGCGCTGTTTTTGGGCTGGTAGCAAAACAGCGTATTGCCCGAGAGCAACAAGATGTCGCGCTTGTCGACGAGGAGTTCCTTGATGGGTTCGAACTGGGTGATGGTGTAGGTTTCACTGGCGTCGCCATCCGAAACAAAATGCAGGGCATTGTCGGGACAGTTGAGCACGAAGTGCCCTGTGGTGGCGTAAAAAGCCGATACATCACAGCCGTTGTACTTCTCGTTGATTTGCGCACGGATGCCTTTTTTGTTGAGCAACGTCAGAGTGTGTGCACTTTGCGCGAGAATGTTGTCGCCCTTGATAAAAATGCTGGTTGTCCCCACAATGGGGAACGCCCTCTTGATTGCGGAGTTGGTAAAGGACTTAAAATGGAGACTGTCTTTTTCGGGATACTGGTACCAAACGCCTGCGTCGTCAATATAAAGGATTTCGGCGTTGGCCCCTATATGGGGGTTGATCGAAATAAGGGTGTCCTGCTCTACCTTTTTGATGTTCTTGTTTTCGAGTAGGAGGTAGGTCGAGTTGTCCTTGAAAATTTTGGTAATGGGGGACTTGAGCGGGATCTTCTTTTTGAGCAACTCGTCAAAGGTGTTGCTGGTCGCCGCTTCGCGTTCGGCAAGCCAGTAGGCCTTGGCGGTCTCCTTGGTGTTGTTCAGGCTTTGCTTGTAATAGAAGTTTGCTGAACTGAAATTGCCCGCGAGTTCTTGGATTTTGGCAAGGTAAAAGTGGGCTTGCTCCTTGTCTTCGCGGTCGCCTTTTTCGGAGACGTCCTTGAGAATGCGAATAGCCTCGGCAGTTTCGCCCTTCATCTCGAACAGGTAAATGGCCTCTTGCAGCGAGTACGCCATGGTGCTGGCGTGAGCCTTGCCGCCAAATACGCAAAGCAAGGCGAGGCTCGCTGTGGCGGCCGCCCTTAGAACTTTGGCATTATGGAACAAGACTTTTGTCATAGGCTTAAGCGTCGAATTTGTAACCGGCTCCGCGAATGGAGAGAATGATTTTGGGGTTGGCCTGGTCTTCTTCCAGTTTTTTGCGGAGGTTTACAATGTGATTGTCGATGGTGCGGGTCGAGGGCATGTTCTCGGGAGTGTAACCCCAAATGTCCTGGAGCAGGTCTTCGCGGAGTACGACTTCGCCGCGGTGCTGCCAAAAATATTTGAGAATCTGGAACTCGCGTGCCGACATCTCGAGCGGGACTCCCGCCTTGGTGGCTTCGTATTTTTTGAAGTCCAGGTGGACGTCGGCAAAGTCGATGGCGTCCTGTGCGGTGTGGGCCGCTTCTGCCTTGGGCGCGGTTGTCTCGACGCGGCGCAAAAAAGCCTTGACGCGGGCGAGCAGTTCCAAAATGGAGAACGGCTTGGTCACATAGTCGTCGGCGCCCATCTCGAGTCCTGCCACCTTGCTCGTCTCTTCGGTTTTGGCCGTGAGCATGATGATGAAACATTCGGGATGCTTTTTGCGAATGACTCGGCAGACTTCAAAGCCACTCTTTTTAGGAATCATCAAGTCCAAAAGGACGAGGTTTGGCTGGAAGGAGTCCGCCTTGGCTATGGCTTCTTCGCCATCGCATGCGGTCTCGACGATGTAGTTTTCCAGCTCAAAGTTGTCTTGGAGCCCGAGGCGGATGATTTCTTCGTCTTCGACGATGAGGATTTTGTGTTGCATAATCAGTCTACCTTCTTGAATTTGACGGTAAAGGTGGATCCCTTGCCGGGTTTACTGGTTAAAGATATGGTTGCCTTGTGGGTCTCGGCGACGCGCTTCACAATGGCAAGCCCCAAGCCGGAACCTTTGGTGCTGCGAGTCATCTCGTCGCCCACTCTATAAAAGTCATTAAATATATTTTTTTGTTCCGATGAAGGGATGCCAACGCCGGTATCGGTCACAGAAAAAACGCCTCGGCCGTCTTCGTTGAATACGCTAATCGAGATTTCGCCGGGGGCGTTGGTGTACTTGATGGCGTTTTCGACGAGGTTTTGTACAAGGCTGTAAAGCGCCGTGTAGTCGCCCATCACATAAACGCCCGGCTCAAACTTTGTATGAAATTCAAGCCCCTTCTCGACGCCGATGTCTTCGATGGCGTCAAACACTTTTTGGGCGCAAATAGAAAAGTCCAGTTTTTCCCACTTGAAAGCGCCTGTGCCGTGCTCCATGCGGGTGTAGTTCAAAATGGCTCCAATGAGGTTCTCGAGGCGGGTGGCTTCTTTGCCAATGAGCCCAGAATACTCCTGCACTTTTTCGACTTTTTGTACGCGTCCGCGCGCCATCATTTCGGCGAACATCTTGATGGAGGTGAGGGGCGTCTTGAGTTCGTGCGAAACACTTGAGAGGAAGTTCGCCTTCATGGCGAGCAGCCTGTGCTCTTGGGAGATGAATCTCAACATAAAGAACGAACCCAAGATAACCGTGATCAGTGAGAACGAGAGCAACCCGTACATGAGGAACATGCGTTGGCGAGTTTCTTTGCGGATTTCCTTGACGTTCTTTTCGTAGAGGGAGAATTCCCAGTTGCAGGCGTCGCTAATGCGGGTCTGCGTCAAAACGGATGCGCTGTCGGGGATGCTTCCCATGAGGACGTTGTTGTTCTCGTTCACAATGGAATAGGGAATGTTTTTCCAGCTTTGGGCTACAGACTTGATTTTGTCGAGCAGTCTATTTTTGTATGTTTCGTTGTCAATTTTTGCGATGACAATCTGGTTGCCCGAAAGTTGCGGGTAGCTCATTTTGAACAGGGTCACGTTGCCGTCGGTGTGGTAGAGAATACCGTCTTTGGAGGTGTATTCGTTGTCCATGAGCTCGGCAAAGAGATTCTTGTACTTGGCGAGGATGTCCATATAGCGGAGCTGATGGTTGAAGTTGGAACGCAGGTTCCAAAAGGCCTCGCGCTTTTCTTGACTCAGGTCTTCAAAAGAGAGAATTTGGGTAAAGGCTTCTTCAAAGAAGAACTTTGCCGACGAAATGTTTTCGATGTGCTCGCTTTGCAAAAACTGCGATAGCACGGCAAGGCAGTAGTCCTCGGCTTCTTGGTGCTTTTTTTGCTTGATGAGGATTTCGAAGTGGAGTAGGTTCACCGAACGGGTGAGGTCAGCGTGGAGGTAGCCCTGCAAGTGTGGGTGTTGTTCCAGAATTTTGAGTAGGCGCAATGCCTCGGGGTAGTTCTTGCTTTTGTAGGCAAGGCGGATCATGCCCAAAATGTTTTGGACTTGTTCCTTCTTGGTCTCGAAGGGTGAGTGGAGCAACCGCATGGAGCGGGTCAGGTACATCTGGTCGTTGGAGCTGGGCTTTTGCTCTTCGTGAAAGAACTGTTGCTCTACAGGGCTAGGTCTAATGTCCGAAAAATCAGACGTCTTGTAGAAGTGTCTTGACGAGATGTCGGGGTAGACCAGCTTGTTGTTGTTGAAAAGGAAAATGGCCTCGATTCCATTCACGTCCTTGAAGGCCGTGGCGTTGCCGAATTCCAAAAGGCTTCGGGGCTGTTCGTACAAAAACAGGGAGGCCGCCTTGGTCTCTTGGTAAATTTTGTCTTGTTCCTTGATTACGGCTTCCTCGACTTCTTTTTGGAACGAGGCGCGGTTCTCGTCGAACGTCTTTTGGGCGAGGAAGATTTCGTTTTGGATGTTGCGGAAACTCAAAAACGAAAGAATGGCCGTCGGCAACACGATGCCGCCGGCGAAAAGTGCAAAAAAGAGGAGATTGTTTTTGTTAAACTTTATCGACATGCCGCCTCTCTATAGGGGCAGACTCGCCGATATGCTGGGAAACAAGAGTATCAGTACACTGCTCCCCATGAGGAGCGTCACAAGAGTGAATGCCACGGCGGCAATTATGACGAGCGCTTTGGTCACTTGACGACGTTTGCGGAGTGGGTGATGGAAACCTTGTGCCCGGTTTCAATTCTACGGTTGTTGGAGTAGATTTCGCGAATCAGCACACAGGATTCGTTTTTGCCGGCGCGGGCGATGATGCCCCTGCCCAACAGGCGCGGCGGGATGCTGGCGTCGGACTTGTCTTCTTCCCAAATGGCCACAGCGTCGCCGGTGTTGAACTTTTGGTCAAGCCCCTTGTCGATTAGCACGTAGTTGTAGCTCCCGATGATGAGCATTGGGTCGGTGGCGTACGTGATCATGGCCATGTCTTCAATCTTGGCTTCCTTGACATTGGAGTAGCCCGAGACGTTGATGGTCTTTAGAGGCTGTTTGAGCCTTGCCTTGGCTTGGCTGATTTTGATTTCGCGGAAGCTCTGGACAACGCGGGCGCGGGAAAGCGTGTCGCCGATGGCGGAAATCTTGGCAATGCCGTTCAAACGAAGGAGGGCGTACTTCTTAAAGGAGGTGCTGCCCTTGATGGCAACTTCAATAGGACGTGCGTCGAAGATTTCGACAAGATCACCCTTTTTGAGCTTGGAATAGGTTTTTTTGCCAACGCCGACCACGACCTCCGATTCGGGGATGTGGATGAGCGGTTGTTTCTTTTCGCCCGAGACGATGGAGATGAAGGACGAATCCTTTTTGAGGGAGTCGATTTCGTAAATCATCGGAGCGTGGATCTGGTAGTAACCGTTAAAAATCTTGGGCTCGGGGCGTTTTTGATAGGTGTAGCGGTCTGCGTCGATTTTCTTTTTGGTCGGGCGCTTGTCACGGCTGCGGAGGTCGCCGAGCATATCTTCAAAGTCACCTTCGCGTCCATCGCCGTCGTCACAACCCACGGCAGTCACGCCCTTGGGGAGGTTCGTGTCAGAGACGGCGGTGGCACAGGGGTTCTTGCCTGCCGGGGTGCGCAGAACTTGTTCTTCGCGGAGGCTGTCGCCAAAGTAGATGGAGTCGCCCGGGTAAATCCAGTGCGGGTCCTGAATGTGGCGGTTGTTTTCCCAGAGGTCCGGCCATGCGAATGGGTCGTGCAGGAATTCGTCGCTCAAGTCCCAGAGGGTGTCGCCTTCCTTGACGATATAGGCAGAGGCGATCAAGGCCGTGAGGCCAAGGCAGAGAGTCGCACATTTTAAAAATCGCATAATAATCCTTGTAACTCTTTGAACGTGAACAAGTTATGTAATAATTTAATCTTTTCTTTGCCTAAAAGTAGTCCTGGATTGAACAAAATGCGGAATATCGCCCTGTTTTTGGGCGTTTATGCGTTCTTTGGGGCGCTGGACGGTGCGAGACTTGCGGTTTTGGAGCGGATTTTGACTCAAAATGCCTGCTCGGTCGGGCACAAAGACCAAAAGGAGCTCGATTTTCCCGCTGCCCGGTTCCAGGTAGAGGGGGATGTTCTTGCGGAGCATGTAGCCTTCGCGGCGGAAGTGGCGGATTTCCTTGGTGGCGACTTCGAGGTCCGATACCTGGATCAGGATGCGTTCCGGGCGTGACATGGCCGCAGACTGTTCCACGCCCGCAGGGAGGGACTCGCCATCGGGCAGGTTGAAGTAGAATGTCCAGCGTCCTTCGTTTTCTTCTTTGCCAAAGAATTTTTGGAAAAAACCGGCGTCGAGCTGGCAGCGGTGGAACCGCAGGTTTTCGTCGACGAGGCACTTGGCGTTGAAGCGGGTCGAGAGCATGGCCGATTCGCGGCAGTCCAACGCTTCCACTTGGCTAAAGCAGCTGGCGAGGGATGCCCCCACGTAGGAGCAACCCGAATAGAATTCAAACAACTTGTCGCCTTTTGCCGGGTGGATGGCGTCCTTGATGCGGGCGGGGAGGGCTAGCCACGCCTCCTTGGCGCGCGGGGCCCAGTCCAAAACATGCATGTGGAACCCGGTTCCGGCAAGCGGCATGTAGTCGCTCCCGTAATTGCATTTGCTCTCGACGCGCACCGACTGCTTGAAGGCGGGGTCGAACAGCTTGTCGGGCATGCACTGGATTTGGTGGCAGCTAATAACCTCGGGGCAACTGCGTTCCAAAAAGTCAGAGAAGGTCTTGAATCCGTGAGCCGAATTCTTACCGTGAAAACTTGCCTGGACCAGGACTGCAAAACGTCCGTCGCCGGTGGCGCGAAGCCAAATTTGACGGATGGTCTTGCGGAAAATGCGCAGGTGGTCTTTGTGGAGCTGTTCGCCAATGCGCGTCACGACTTCGGGCGGTTCCATGCCCTTGGCTGGAGCCTCTATCGAAAGGACTTCGTGTTCGCCTTGTTTTTTGCATACAAAGCGCCAGTCGGCGTTTTCGGCGGCGCTCTCCTTAGTGAACCAGGCCTGGAACTTGCCGGGGATGTTGTCGTTCTCAGCCCATGCCAAAAGCTGGCGCTTCAGGTCTTCGGCGGTCAAGTTTTTGTGGGGAGCGGGCTTGGTCACGGCGGGTTCCGGTTTGGCTATGCTGCTGGCCCTTCCGTTGTGGAACTTGCCGGCGGTTAGCTTTTTGGGCGCCCTGGGATTAGAGCGCGCGTTACGACTTTGTCTTGTATACATAAAAAACAGCTGCTAAAAAATTATACCAAGAAACGCGGGTAGATCCAGGAGCATTCGTGGGCGATCATCTTCGGGAATTCGCGGAATGTTCCGTTGATCTGGTACAAGTCGAGGCTGCCTTCCACCGGGGTGAGCGACATGACGCTGTCGGCGCGGGAGCTCAGGTACGGGTACTCGTCGTTGTTGCAGGCGGTCACCACGGCGCAACCCGTGAGGGCGATGATGGTGTCGATCATTTGCATGAGCATTTGATGCGGTGCGCCCGTCAAACGCAGGGACTTGGGGTTGTGAAGCACTGCCGAGATGGGGTCGATGACCACTACGCGGTAGTCGTGGTTCTCAAGCTTTTTGGCGCCCTCGATGCGCTTGGCAATGAGCTGGGCGGTTTCGATAGGTGAGAGGGCCGTGCCACGCAGGTTCAAAAAGCCGAACTTCGAGGTGCTCGCGTTGAGACCGCGAATGCTTCCCAACAGGTGCAGGCGGTTCAGGAACACGGAACGCGTGAGTTCGTAGTTGATGAACAAAACATCGTTCGAGGAGGTCGAGTTGCCGAACCAGTCCTCGCCGTAGCAAATGGAGAGGCCGAGGTCCATGAGGGCAAACGACTTGCCGCTCTTGGGAGGCGCCGTGAACAAGAAGAATTCTCCGGTACGCAGCACGTTCTCGATGATGCTCGCATCCTTTTTGGGCGCTTCTTCGCTGTCGCTCGCCAGTTCCACCAGGGGCTTGCCGTCGAGGGAGTATTCCACCCATTCGCGCCATTCCTGGAAGTCCTTGGCGCCTTGTTCCAAACCGATGAGGTACTGCTGCTTGCCGCCGCGCAAAACGCCTGGCATTCGCGCCATCATGTTCGGGTTCTTGTTGCTCGGGTCCACAATGAAGCCCTGTTCTTCCAGGGTCTTGAAGAGGAAGTCAACGCGCTCGTTGTATTCGTTCTGGTTGCTCGCGCCAATCTTGACCCATGCCTGTGCGGAGTTTGCACCAAGGGTATTCACGATGGCGGCGCAGGGGAGGTTCAAGGCCTTGTAGTAGGCGAGCTGCTTGGCCAAGAGCATTTTGGGACTGTCGACCACCACGTAGCGGTACTTGTAGCTTTCGTCGGTCGCGTCCGGGCTTCCCTTGGTGGCGTTCACGCAAATGAGGGCGCCTTCGGGACTGTCGAGGCTCTTCATGATTTTGGCGATGTTCGCGTCTTGGCCTACAATGTTCGAAACTTTTTCAGAGGTGCATTTGGGCGTCTCGGAAACCTTGAACTCGATGGTTTCGTCGCTCTCAAAGACGGCTTCCAAAAGCTTGGCGAGGTCCTTGCGCCAGTCGTGGCTCGGCCACGGGATGGAGAGGGCTTCGGGGTCAATCTTGTGGTTCTGTAGCAAGGTGAGCGACTGCGTGTCGAGACCCATGGCGAGCATCTGCTCCATCGAGAACATGCCCGCGGGCATCGGGGAGATGATGGTCGGCTGGATGGGGGCAGCCGTGGCTTCTGCCTTGGGCGCGGCCGTTTCGGGATTTTTTTCTTCTTCGCGTTCTGCGGCACGCTTTTCGGAGGAAAACGCACGACGGAGAATCTGTTCGACTTCGTCTGGCGAAAGGCCGTTGTCTCGTGCGACGCCACCCAGCTGGAACGAGGCGTCCATGAAGGTCCAGCCTTCTTGTTGAGCGGCTTCGCCTGCCTTGAACAACTCACTTTTGAGTTCGTTTCCGGTGAGTTTGCACTTGAGGAACAGGTTGATTGTTTTTCTTGCGTTTTCCATAAAGAGCCTTCCGTTAGAGGTTTATGAATTCAAGATTTTACTTGATGCGGAGCCTCGCGTATTCGTAGAGTCCAAGGGAGAGAGCTACGGAGGCGTTGTAGGAGTGGGCCTCGGGCATCATGGGGATGCGGAGGATGGCTTCGCACTGTTTTTTGATGAACGGCGGGAGACCGACGTCTTCGCCGCCGACTGCTAGGACCACGTGGTCGGCGAACTGGAAGTCGGCGAGGTTCGTCTCGGTGTCGGCGTCAAGGCCGAGCACTTGGTAGCCGGCCATCTTGAGTTCGCCGATGGCGGCTTCGAGGTTGTCGGGTCTGCAAATGCGGAGTTTCTCGAGAGCTCCTGCCGAGGTGCGGGCGACGCTTGGCGTAATGCCGCACATGCCCTTAGCGGGCAACAGCAAAATGCTTACGCCCAGGGCGAGCGAACTTCTGATGCAGGCGCCCAGGTTTCGCGGGTCCTCGATGTTCGTGGCCACGGCGACCAACTTTTTTTCGCCGGTATCGCGGGCTTTGAAAAATTCTTCGCGGACGTCCATCCAGTTGAGGAGCTGCTTTTCGTTCATTAGGGCGACCACGCCGTGGTTCGGGCGGGCGTAACTGTCCAAAATTTTGGAATCCACTTGTTGCACGTGAACGTGGGCGCGCTTGGCGAGCTTTTGCAGTTCGTACAGCTTGGGGTTGCCGGACTGGTGCATAAAGAGCACGCGATGCACTTGGAGAGGGTTTTTGGTAAGCAGTTCCTCGACTTCCTTGAGTCCGCCGACAGCGACCTGCGGTGCGGCATCAGCGTCGCCCATGGCGGTCACGATGTGCTCGGGGCGCGGACGGTCTCCAAAATGGCGCGGGTGGGGGTTGCCCCCGGCAAAGTTCCGCGGGCGGTCCCCGAAACTGCGCTGGCGGTCGTCCCTGCCAAAAGAGCGTTTGCGATCTTCTTTGAAATCGCGACGATTGTCGTCATTGTAAAAAGCCATTCTTGATTCCTTTTTGAACTAACCCTTTTCCCGGCAAGCGATGACCACATCCATTTTAATGTCGGTCTCCTTTTGCTCTAGGGGCTCTTTTGAAATTTGTGCGGGCGTGGCGATCCCCGCCTTGTAGGCCTTGGGGAACTTGGCAAGGAAGCGGTCGTAGTAACCCTTGCCGTGGCCCTGCCTGCACCCGTCCCATGTGAACTTGGTCCCGGGCACGAGGAACACGGGGATTTCGCCCTCGAATTTTTCGAGCCCTTCGCGCGGCTCCATAATACCGAAGTGCCCTTTGACCAAATCCTTTTTGAGGTTTTGGATTTTGTAAAAATTCATGATGCCGTCCCCTTCGCAGCGCGGCAAAAGCAGGCGCCCTTCCATGGCGAGTTCCTCGACCACGGGCATCAGGTTCGGCTCTCCCTTGACCGGGTAAAAGGCGGCGATGTTCCGCGAATCGCGGTAGCCGGGGATGTCGTGGATTTGCTGCCACGGTTCCTGGATAATGTCTTCGCCTTTTTTTTCGCGGCGCTTTTTGAGGATGAGGTCCACAATCTGGCTGCTGCCAAAGACAATCGTGACGAGAACAAATACAGCTATGGCGGTAATTACATCCATAGGCTAGTCCTCACCAATGCGTTTTGCCGAGGGGAGCTTTTCTTGTAGAATCTCGTTCCATATCCGGCGTTGCCAGTTCATGAGGCGGGCTTCGTTGTAGCGGGTTTCCCACGGCATGTCGCCGGGGGCGGCAAGCCAAATGAGCTGCGCCTTGTTGGCAAGCATCGAGGCGTCCAGCCCGATTTGTTCGGCCTTTTCGTCACGCCAAAGTTTGAGGGCTATTAGCAGGTCTGAGTGGGGCACTACCGGGGGCGGCGGAGCCTTCGGCAGCTTGGCAGGCCAGTCCGTCTCGGGGGTGGTGACCGCGTCCCGCATCATGTTGAGGAACGAATCCAAACGTTCGCCCTTGAAGTTGCGGGGCAGCTTGGGCAAAAACTTTTCGTCCACTTCGGGGAAGTGCGCTTGCTGCGCACGGGCGATGGCGAGCATCAGTTCGGCGGGCATCACCTTGTATGGAGGACGGTCGAGCTCCTCGGCCTGCTTTTCGCGCCATTCCCAAAGGTGCTTCAAAATGTTCAGGGCGCACGGGCTGTAGATGCTGCTTCCCGGAATGCGCCAGGGGTCCTTTTTGGGCGGCGCCGGGTGCTTGGCGTGCTCGATGAGCGCGCTGCATTGCTCGGTGAGCCAGTCCATGCGGCCGGCTGCCTGCAACTTCTCGACCAGGATGGCGCAGAGCTCATGCAGGTAGAAGGTGTCGTGGATGGCGTATTCGCACATCTCGAGGGGCAGGGGGCGGGTTGTCCAGTCGGCGCGCTGGTTTTCTTTTTTGAGCTCGTCCCCAAAGTATTTGCGGACCAGGTCGGCAAGCCCAAGGTGCGGTTCGTTCAGCAGCTTGGCGGCGAGCATGGTATCGAATATATGTGCCGGGGAAAACTGGTAGGTCTGCCACAGGAGGCGTAAATCGTAGTCGGCGCCATGGAAAATGAGCGTCTGCATGGCTTTTGCCAAAAAAAGTGGAGCCAGGTCGAGCCCGCAAAGCGGGTCCACAATGTAGTGATGCTCCCCGATGGTAATCTGGATGAGGCAGAGACGGGCTGTGTAATGGTACATCGAGTCGGCCTCAGTATCGACGGCCGCCATATCATAGAGCTCGAGGTCTGCGATAAGGTTCGCGAGACTTTCTTCGCTGTCGACCAGGATGTATTTTTCGTTCTGCATCATTATGGTCAAAATGTAATTAAATTGAGAAAAAAGAAGAATCTCCAGAATGAAACGAGGCTCAATAACGGAATATGTGGTGTTACCCGCAGTGCCGCTTGAGCGCGGCGATGTATTCCCTTGCATATCGCGATTGCGAAACTCCCTTGCGAGTGACTATCCCGATGGTCATCTTGTCGAATACGGCGAGGGGCTTTGCGATGATGTTTCGGCCGTTGAGCTTGTGGCTGATGACGCCCGAACAGATGGTGTATCCGTCGAGGCCGATGAGCAGGTTGAATAGCGTTGCGCGGTCGCGGACCTTGATATTTCGCGGGCAGTCGAAGTCGATGGCGGTGAGCGGTTCTTCGGCGAAATAGAACGAGTTGAAGTTTCCCTGTTCGTAGGTGAGGTAGGGATACGGTTTCAGGTCGGCAAGGGTAATCCTGTCTTTTTGCGCAAGCGGGTTTCGGGACGACATGAAAACATGCAGCGGGGTCGTGAACAGGGGCTCGAACAGCAGGTTATTTTTTTGCATCATCTTGCAGATGACCTTTTCGTTCTTGCCGCTTAAGTAGAGAACCCCGATTTCGCTCTTCATCTTTGTCACGTCGTCGATGATTTCGTTTGTCTGCGTTTCGCGGAGCGTGAAGTCGTAGCTTTCGCCGCCGAACTTGCGAATGACATCGACGAAGGCGTTCACCGCGAAGGAGTAGTGCTGGCAACTGACGGAAAAAATCGTGTTCCCGTTTTCGCCATTCTTGTAACGATCTTCAAGGAGGGAAGCCTGTTCCAGCACCTGGCGCGCGTACGAGAGGAATTCGTCGCCTTCGTTCGTAATCGTAACACCCTTGTTGCTCCTGTTGAATATGGTGACACCCATTTCTTCTTCGAGTTCGTGGATGGATGCCGTCAGGCTCGGCTGCGAGATGAAAACTCGCTTGGATGCTTCGGTGATGTTCTGCGTGTCGGCGACCGCTACTGCGTATTTAAGTTGTTGTAATGTCATAGCATTTTTTTATTACTGGTTATTTGCCATAGATTTTACCTATGGTGAATGCACAAAAAATAGTATTTTACCGATGATGTTTTTTGAGGTATATTTGCCGACAAACGAAAAACATGTAAAAAAAGGTAGGTTATACAACATGACAACGAAAAAGACATCGGTAATTGGGTTCCCGCGCATCGGTAAGGCCCGCGAACTCAAGTTTGCAAGTGAAAAGTTCTTTAAGGGCGAAATTTCCAAAGCAGATCTCCAGAAGACCGCCGCAGAAATCCGTCAGTACGGTTGGCAGAAGCAAAAGGCGGCCGGCATCGACTTCATTCCGTCCAACGATTTCTCCTTCTACGATAACGTTCTCGATACGGTGTTCCTGCTCGGGGCCGTCCCTGCGCGTTACAAGGAACTCGGGCTTTCTAAACTCGAGACCTATTTTGCCGCTGCGCACGGCTATCAGGGAGCAAAGGGCGACGTCAAGGCCCTCCCGATGAAGAAATGGTTCAATACGAACTATCACTATATTGTTCCCGAATTGGACGATTCAACCGAGCTTGCTGTTGCAGACAACGTGAAACCCCTCCGGGAATACAACGAGGCGAAGGCTGCCGGGGTTCATACAGTTCCTAGCCTCGTTGGTCCCTATACCTTCTTGCGCCTGGCCCGCTACAACGGCAAGAAGAATGCCGCCCACTTCGCGGCGTCGGCTGCGAATGCCTACCTGGATTTGGTGGAACGGCTTTCGGCTGCGGGTGCGGAATGGATTGCGCTTGCCGAACCCGCCCTCGTCTTCGACGTGAGTGAAGAGGAAAAGCGGCTATTCAAGTCCATCTACGCATTCCTGTTGGAACAGGTGCATGCGAAGACGTCGGCGAAGATTCTCCTGCAGACATACTTCGGTGATATCCGCGATGTCTACGAGGATGTCGCATCGCTCGGTTTCGATGGCATCGGTCTCGACTTTGTGGAAGGCCTCAAGTCGCTCGAACTTGTCAAGGGCGGTTTCCCGAAGAACGCGATTCTCTTTGCGGGCGTCGTGAACGGCAAGAACATCTGGCGCGCCAATTACGCGCAGAAGAACGCTATCCTCGCCGAAATCGGGAAGGTGGTCGATGCGTCCCGCGTGGTCGTGGGTACTTCGTGTTCGCTACTGCACGTGCCCTACACGGTCGCTGCTGAACAGAAGCTCCCTGCGGAAACCCTGAAACATTTCGCCTTCGCCGAGGAAAAGATCGTGGAACTTGCCGAGATTGCTGGCGGCGACGCTTCCGCTCTCGAAAAGAACAAGACCCTATTTGCTACGGCCCGCGTGAGCGAGAATGCCGCAGTGCAGTCCGCGCTTGCCTCCCTTTCCGATGCCGACTTCGCGCGTAGCCCGTCCCGTGCTGAACGCCGCAACATCCAGGTCGCCGAATTCAACCTCCCGGCTTACCCCACGACGACTATCGGGTCGTTCCCGCAGACGGCCGAAGTCCGTGCGAACCGCGCCGCCTTCAAGAAGGGCGAAATCACCCGCGAGCAGTACGTGGCATTCAACCAGAAGAAAATCGCGGAGTGCATTGCCCTCCAGGAAAGCATCGGCCTCGACGTGATTGTGCATGGCGAATTCGAACGCAACGACATGGTGGAATATTTCGGTACGCAGATTGATGGGTTCATCTTCACGCAGAACGCCTGGGTGCAGAGTTACGGCACGCGCTGCGTCAAGCCGCCCGTAGTGTGGGGCGATATCCACCGCAGCAAGCCCATCACTGTCGAATGGTCCGTGTTTGCTCAGCAGCAGACGAGCAAACCCGTGAAGGGCATGCTCACCGGCCCGGTGACAATCCTCAACTGGTCCTTCCCGCGCGAAGATATCTCGCTCAAGACGCAGGCCCAGCAGATTGGCCTTGCCATCCGTGACGAAGTCTTGGACCTCGAGAAGAACGGCATCAAGATTATCCAGATTGACGAGGCCGCCCTCCGCGAGAAGCTGCCGCTGCGCAAGACTGACTGGCACAAGGAATACCTCGACTGGGCTATTCCCGCGTTCCGCCTGGTGCACGCGAAGGTCAAGCCCGAAACGCAGATCCACACGCACATGTGCTACAGCGAGTTCAATGACATTGTCCGCGACATCGACTCCATGGATGCCGATGTGATCACTTTTGAGGCGAGCCGTTCCGACCTCAAGCTGCTCGATGCGCTCAACGATGCTCGTTTTGAGACGCAGGTTGGCCCAGGCGTGTATGACATCCACTCGCCGCGCGTGCCCTCCGTGGATGAAATCGTGAATACGATCCGCAAGATTATAGACAAGGTCCCGCAGGAAAACGTGTGGGTGAACCCTGATTGCGGCCTCAAGACCCGTGGCGAAACGGAAACCACCGCAAGCCTCAGGAACCTGGTTGCCGCGGCCAAGCAGCTGCGCGCCGGAGCCTAGGAACCGGTTTTCTGCAATAAATTTCCAAAATACACCTCACAGTCCCGCAGGCGTCCACTTGCGGGGCTTTTACGTTAAAATGTCACTAAAAAGATTCTATATTTGCGCCCATGAAAAAGATTTCCCTTACGGGCATCAAGCCCACCGGCACGCCGCATTTAGGCAACTACCTGGGCGCCATCCGCCCCGCTCTTGAACTTTCCAAGACCTACGATACGGTCTACTTTATCGCTGACTACCACGCCCTCACCACTGTGCAGAACGGTGCCGAGATGCGTGCGAACATCTACAAGATTGCGGCGACTTGGCTTGCTCTCGGTTTGAACCCCGAAGAGGGCCTGTTCTACAAGCAGAGCGACATTCCCGAAATCTTCGAACTCAGCTGGGCACTCAGCTGCTTTACGCCGAAGGGATTCATGAACCGCGCCCACGCCTACAAGGACAAGGTCGCGAAGAACGAAGCCGCCGGCGAAGATCCGGATGCCAACGTGAACATGGGCCTCTACTGCTACCCATGCCTGATGGACGCCGACATCCTCATGTTCAGCGCCGACATCGTGCCCGTGGGCAAGGACCAGAAACAGCACGTGGAATTCGCGCGCGACATCGCCATCAAGTTCAACAAGCACTTTGGCGAAGATGTGTTTACCATTCCGGAACCGGTGTTCCAGGAAACCACCGGTATCATCCCCGGTCTCGATGGCCGCAAGATGAGCAAGTCCTACGACAACGTCATCGACATCTTCCTCGAGAGCAAGGCCCTCAAGAAGAAGATTGGCAAGATCGTCACGAACTCCCAGGGCATCGAGGAACCGAAGGATCCGGATTCTTGCAACGTGTTCAAGCTGTACAAGCTCTTTGCCACGCCGGAACAGACCGAGGCGCTCGCTGCCCGCTACCGCGCCGGTGGCATGGGCTGGGGCCACGCCAAGCAGGAACTCCAGAACGTTCTCGAAGAACACCTGGGTGCCGCTCGCGAAAAGTACTTCTACCTGCTCTCCCACACCGAAGAAATCGACAAGATTCTCGCGTACGGCAAGGAGAAGGCACGCGTGAAGTCTAAGGCGATGATGGAGAAGGTTAGGAGCCTTCTCGGAACGTATTGACACCGCACGCTCAGTACTTACTCGCTCAAAATTTCAAGGAACGCTGGAACGCTGAAGGCGTCGTTGTTGGCGAAATTCCCCGCGAGGAGGTCCATGACCTCGTCGGAGTATTCGATTTGCTTGGACAGGAGCTTGACGGCGTCAATGCGGGTTCGCGCAATTTCAAATTTCTTCAGCACCATCCAAAAGAAAATGGCGAACTGGACCTTGCCAAGACTGTCGCCGTCGAACAGCGACTTGGCGTAATAGCGGAAGAGCATGTAAGCGACAATCCGGGCGCCGTCATCGTCGCTGAACAGGGCCGCCCCCGGGTCTTGACTACGGGCTCCCCAACCCTGACGGGTGATGCGTTTGTAGGCCTCGTCCCATTCGAGGCCGTAGCTTTCGCCTTTGCCCAGAACTTTGATCCACTGTTTATGAATGGTTTCGAGGCTCGGCGCGGTGTTGGGGTCGCAATCTTCTCCTCCGCAAACCAGTTCTAAGAGCATTTGCAGTCGCTGGTTCAAGGGGATTTCGCGTTGCTCCAGAATGCGGAACATCTCTTGACGCTCGGCAAAAATCATATCACGCGCCTCGCGGGCGTCGTCGGGGATGTCGTCCTCGGGTTCGTTCACTTCACTTTCGACAAGGTTGAATGTTGACGCGTCACCGCTGCAATCCAACAGCAGCCGGACGCCTTCTTCGCAGCAGAGCCCGATTCCTTTTTCCATTACATCGCCGTAGACTTCCACAAAACGCGGGTGCTCGCGGCACGTGTCGCCGAGGTAGCTTTCGCCGAGGTTCGAGATGACCCTACAGAGTCCGTCGGCATTCAAAAACGGGCAGCGGTTTTTCGCCTCTAAGGTGAACTGGTTGTTGCAGGTTTTTGCCCGCAGTTCCTCGCCAAACGCGCCCGGCACGCGGCGGTATTTTTCCATGGTGCTCGGGTCGATACCGATTTCCCACCCAATGCAGCAGCAGTCGGTGCATTTGTCGGCGACGCAGTGAAATTTGTGGTAGAAATCGGGCGTGCGGAGTAGCATGACCCAAAACTAGTTATTTATATTATGGATGTGAAAAGGATTTTGCTATGGATATGTTGCCTTGCGATTTCGGTGCTTGCCGCCGAAACGCCTTCGCCTGCAAAACAGGTGGGCAACATTCCGCTGCCGCACCAGTCCGCCTATACGGGAGTGGGGCTGGGTGTGGGCATTGGCGCCGGCATTTTCAACCCAACAGAGGACTGCGACTGCCTTGGCATTTGGCAGGATCAGCTTGAGTATTTTTATACGGATTGGCTCAGTGCTGGGGTTGACGTGCGTTTTTTTGGAGGTGACCTGGATGGAGAAACGAACGTCCTTTATCAGCGTTACCGCGGCAATGTCCGTTTCCATTTCCCATTCAACTCGTTTGATTTGTTCTTGGCTCCAGTTTTCGGGCTAGAAAATACCGATATCGAGGAAATTCGTGACGAGTGGGACCACCGTGAAAACCGCTGGTGGCTGCCTGGGGCCGAAGTCGAAGTGGATTCGACCCGTAAAATTGACGATTGCGAAAAGATGTTCTCGTTGGACGGGTTCTCGGTGGGCGCAGAAATGGGGCTTGGTTGGAGGTTTTCCAAGTTTTTCGGGTTGACCGGAAGCGCTCTTTACGAGTACAATTTTTCGGCGGCCCAGCTTTTGACCCTTTCGCCGGGGGTCGCTTTTAACCTGGGGGACGCGTGGTCCTGGGCGCAGAACAACCTGTTCTCTGCCTGGATTTCTGTTGAAGTCGGCTTTCAGCGTTACTTCAACCGCGGGGTCTCCGATTGGGCAAATTCAGCCTACTTGGGATTGCAAATCGGCATATAATTCCTATCTTTGTAGCGTCTAAAATTTTCTTAAAGGAAACTAAAAAATGGCTAAAAAAGAATCCAAGAAGAAGGTTGTCCTCGCCTATAGCGGTGGACTCGATACCTCTATCATCATTCCTTGGCTCAAGGAAACCTACGACGTCGAAGTGATCGCCTTTGCCGCCGACCTCGGCCAAAACGACTTCCCGAACGCGAAGGCCCTTGAAGAGAAAGCCCTCAAGACGGGTGCCAGCAAGTGCTACGTTCTCGACCTCAAGAAGGAATTCCTCGAAGAATACGTTTGGCCGACCGTTCGCGCCGGTGCCAAGTACGAAGGTACGTACCTCCTCGGTACGTCCTTTGCCCGTCCGCTCATTGCCAAGTACCAGGTGAAGATCGCCGAGAAGGAAGGCGCCTACGCTGTGGCTCACGGTGCTACCGGTAAGGGTAATGACCAGGTCCGTTTTGAATTGACCTACGCTGCCATGAACCCGAAGCTCGAAGTCATCGCTCCGTGGAAGGACCCGCGCTGGACATTCCATAGCCGCGAAGATGCTATCGACTACGCTGCCGCCCACAAGATTCCGCTCAACGGCATCAGCAAGAAGAAGATTTACTCCGAAGATGGTAACCTGTGGCACCTCTCTCACGAAGGTGGCGTTTTGGAATTCCCGGAACAGGAACACAAGTACGAGTTCCTCAAGCACACCAACACGTACGAGAAGGCTCCGAACAAGGCCGACCATGTGACGATTACTTTCGATAAGGGTAATCCGGTGGCTATCGACGGCAAGAAGATGGGCGCTGTCGAACTCCTTGAATACCTGAACAAGATTGGCGGCAAGAATGCTTGCGGTCTCTTGGACATCGTTGAAAACCGCCTCGTTGGCCTCAAGAGCCGCGGCGTGTACGAAACTCCGGGTGGCACGCTCCTGTACAAGGCTCACGAATGCCTGCAGCAGCTCGTGCTCGACAAGGAAACTTTGTTCGAATCCCAGAAGATGTCTATGACGTATGCGAACCTCGTGTACAATGGCCAGTGGTTCACCCCGCTCCGCCAGGCTATGGACGCCTTCTTCGCCGAAGTGAACAAGGTCGTTACCGGTGACGTGACCCTCAAACTCTACAAGGGTAACATCATCCCGGCCGGCATCAAGAGCCCCTACAGCCTCTACGACATGGGCCTCGGCGGATTCACCGATGTGGACATGTACGACCAGAAGGACGCCACGGGCTTCATCCGCTGCTACGGCCTCCCGCTCAAGACCCGTGCCCTCTTGCTCGGCAAGAAGACGAACGTGGACTTCGGTGGCGTTCCAAGCCTCAAGAACAAGTAATTGGGTTCTTGACCGAAATTAAAAACTCGCTCACGTTTGTGGGCGAGTTTTTTTTGAACTAGATTTCTATCATGTAGCCCACGCGCCAAATGATGTACTCGGGCTCGTCGTGCTTTTTGAAGTAGTGGATGGGGTAGGCGACCTGCGTAAAGAATCCGTACAGGTGCGCCCAAATTTCGGCAGATATGTCGAGCGTCTCGGTGTAGTTGTACGGGTAGAGGTACATCTCGCCGTTGGCGTCGTTGAATGCCTGGTGCAGCTTGTTGGGCGCTTCGGCGAATTCATAACCGCCGCCCACGCCCACGTCCAGCTTAAACGGGAGATTCCTGAAAAAAGTCCATGCGAGTGAGCCGCGGTAGCCGCACCAAAAGTCGTTGGGACCGTTGTGGGCGCCGAGTCCTTCGGCACGGAAGATGACATTCTTGTACCCGAACCCGGCCACCAGAGCGAGCGGCGTCGGATTCCCTACGGATACGCCGCCCTCGAACCTCCATGGGGAGGGCGCGTCGGCTGCGAAAGCCGATGCGATGCCTAGCGCGATGGCGAGCAGTATGGGTACAGATGCCTTGCGCATGGCTTAGGGCAGTTCTCCGCCGATGAGCTCCATCTGTTTTTTGTAGATGTCTTTGCAGGCGTTTTCGCCGAGGTCGAGGAGCGTGTTGAGCATGTTGCGGTCAAAACTGGCGTGTTCGCCAGTGCCCTGCACTTCGATGAAGTTCTTGGCGTCTTGCATCACCACGTTCATGTCGACATCGGCGGCGGAGTCTTCTACGTAGCAGAGGTCGCAGAGCGGCTTGCCGTTGACGACGCCCACGGAAATAGCGGTGATGCCGTGTTGCAGAATTTGTTCGGTGATGCCCAGGCGTTCCTTGATTTTTTTGAGGGCTATAGCAAGGGCCACGAAGCCGCCGATGATACTTGCGGTACGGGTGCCACCGTCGGCTTCGATCACGTCGCAGTCAACCACGATGGCGTTCTCGCCGAGTGCAGCCAGGTTGGCTGCGCCGCGAAGCGAGCGGCCCACCAGGCGCTGGATCTCTTGCGTGCGGCCACTCGCGCCCTTGCGTTCGCGTTCCACGCGCTTGCCCGTGCTCTGTGGGAGCAGGCTGTATTCGGCGGTAATCCATCCGGTGCCGCGGCCTGCAAGCCAGTCGGGAACCTTCGGGAGGAGGGTCGCATTGCAAATCACGCGGGTGCGCCCCATCTCGATGAGCACGGATCCATCGGCACTACTAATAAAGCCGGTAGTCATTTTCAGGGGGCGGTATTCGTCGAATTTTCTGTCGGTGCGTTCGTATGCCATGGTGTCCATCCTTTTTTAATAGCTCAGTTTCTCCGTCGTGCCTTCGCGGAAACTCCCGAGGCGGTACACGAAGTCGCAGTAGCTTTGCAGTTCCTTGAGCGCCTCGATGACGGCAGGGTCCTTCGGGCTTCCTTCGAAGGAGAGGTGGAATATGTATTCCCACGGGCGGTCGGGATGCGGACGACTCTCGATGCGCGTGAGGTTCAGGTCGCGCTTGGCAAAGCACCCGAGGGCGGCATGTAGGGCGCCGGACTTGCCGGAATCGCTCAGCATAAAGAGAAGCGTCGTCTTGATTGTGCCTTCTTCCGGAAGCGGGTTCGCCGTCTTCTGGATGGCGTAAAACCGGGTGAAGTTCACCCCCGGCAAGTTCTCTATACCTTCGGCCAAGATATCCAGGCCATAGAACTTGCCGGCGTAGGCGCTCGCGATGGCGCCCACCGTTTTATCTCCGCGCTTCGCAACCTCTTCGGCACTGCCTGCGGTGTCGTAAAACGCGGTGCTCTTGATTTTCGGGTTGCGCCCGAAGAATCGGCTGCATTGCGCAAGGCCCTGCGGGTGGCTCAGCACCTCCTTCAGGTCAGCAAGCTTTGTTCCGGGGAGCGCGCACAGGCTATGCGAAATCTGGAGCTTGACTTCGCCCACGATGGGGTGGCGCCACTTGTACAGCAGGTCGTAGTTGTCGTAGATGGAACCCGCGGTGGAGTTCTCGATGGGGATTGCCCCGCCATCCACGGCGCCGGTCTCGATGCCCTGGAAAATCTGCTCGAACGTGTCCATCGGGACAACTTCGATATCGTTTCCGAACAAGTGGTAGGCGGCACTTTCGCTGTAGGCCCCGCGACGGCCCTGGAATGCGATTTTCTTCATAGAGGGAAATATAGTTAATAGTTACTAGTAACTCAGAACTCGGAACTGCGCCGCAGGCGCTTACTTAAATCTTCTCCCGCCCTGGTACTTGGGGCTCCAATATTTGTCGTTCATAGGCGAAATCATTACGCCCTTGCTCGTGCTGGCGTGTATAAACCGGTCGCCGTTCAGGTAGATGCCCACGTGGTCGACTTTCCAAAAGCTCCCAAAGAAAACGAGGTCGCCTTCCTTGAGGCTGCCGCGGCTCACCTTGGAACCGCGAGAATCTTTGAACATGCCGGAGGAACTGTGGTCGAGTGCGATGTTGTAGTAGCCCTTGTAGACCTGCATCACGAACCCCGAGCAGTCGGTGCGTTTTTTTTCGGCGGCGCCGTAAACGTACTTGGCGCCGAGCCAACTGCGGGCATAGTCCTCGAGCCCTCCGCGTGGTTTTTGCGGGGGAGGTGCCGCCATCTTGTGGGCGGCGGCGTTCTTTTGCGCCGATGCGGTTGTTTGACGGGCTTGTGCTGCGGGTGATGCCGCGGGGGCGGGGGCCGCCTGGGGCGGTGCTGCCGTTTCGTTCGCCGTTTCGGCCTTTGCCGTTGGCGCCGGCTTGTAATCGCCGATGCTCCGGTCGTAACCTGTGCGCACGGGGAACGTGCAGCCCGCGAATAGGGCTGCAGCGATCATCGCCACGATGAACATCGAAGCGCAGTGAGCCGAGAGACGAATCATCGCCTTAAATGTATATAAAAAGAGAACGGGAGGATTTATTCAATAAACCCGTGCGGCTTGTATCCGAGGCTCTTTACGAGTTCAAAGTCCTTTGCGTCGTGCACACCCGATGTGGTAAGCATGTCGTCGGTGATGGCGGCGTTCGCCCCGCTCTTGAAGGCGCGCACGCCGTTGTCGCCCAGCACGTTCCTTCCGCCCGCGAGCCGCAAATAGGCCTTTGGGTTGATGAAGCGGTAAATCGCCACGATGCGGCAGAACTCGTCGTTAGTGAGCTTTGGGAGCTTTTCGAAGGGGGTGCCCGGGATGGCACTGAGCACGTTCATCGGGGTCGATTTCACGCCGAGCGCGCGGAGGTCGAGACACATGTCAATGCGGTCTTCCATTGTTTCGCCGAGGCCCATGATGCCGCCGCTGCAGATTTCGAGCCCCGCGGCGAGCGCGTTGTTGAGCGCGCCGATTTTGTCGTCGTAGGTGTGCGTGGTGCAAACGTCGGGGAAGTGCCTGCGGTAGGTTTCGAGGTTGTTGTGGAAGCGGGTGAGGCCCGCGGCCTTCAGCTTGTCGAACTGTTCCTTGCTCAAAAGCCCGCTAGAAAGGCAAACGGAGAGCTTCGTCTCATTCTTGATGGCGCGGATGGTCTTGGAAATCTGTTCCACGTCGCGGTTCGAGAGCGTGCGTCCCGAAGTCACGATGGAATAGCGCGGGATGCCCGCGGCTTCCTTCTTTTTTGCGTCGGCGAGTATTTCCTCGGTGCCGAGTAGCTTGTATTCGGGGGCTCCCGTGTGGTAGTAGCTGCTCTGGGCGCAGTACTTGCAGTTTTCGGAGCAGCGTCCGCTGCGCCCGTTGATGATGGCGCAAAAGTCAAAGTCGTCGCCCATAAAATGCTCGCGGATTTCGTTAGCCGCTTGCGTGAGCTCGTCAAGGCCTGCGTCGAGCAGTTTAATGGCTTCTTCGCGGTTGATTTCGTAACCGTCTAAAACTTTTTTCTTGAGTTCCTGAACGAAGGACATTTTTTCGATTCCCTAAAAAAGAAGATGCCCGCACGAGGCGGGCATGAAAATTTTGCTTTTCCCCGCTATTAGGCGTTGAACGGGGGCATTACTTGCCACAGCACGGCCTTGTGTGCGTGAAGCCTGTTCTCTGCTTCCTCGAAGCTCATGTTCACGCTCAGGTCGTCCATGATCTCGTCGGTGATCTCTTCGCCGCGGTGCGCGGGGAGGCAGTGGCTCACCTTGCAGTGCGCTGGAGCGAGCTTCAGCAAGTCGCGGCTGATCTGGAACGGGAGGAAGTGGCTCTGCTTGGAGGCCTTCTCGCCTTCCTGGCCCATGGAGACCCAAACGTCGCTATAAAGAATGTCGGCGTCCTTCACGGCTTCCTTGGGGTCGTTGAACACGCGGTACTGGCAACCGTGCTTCTTGAGGCCCTCTTGGGCTTCTTCCACCACCTTGGCGGGCTGTTCGTAGCCCTTGGGGCAGGCGAGCGTGAAGTTCATGCCCACCTTGGAGGCCAGCGCGAGGAAGCTGTTCGCCACATTGTTGCCATCGCCAATGAAGGCGACGGTCTTCGGCTTGCCGTCGGCGTTCTTGAAACCGCCGAGTTTTTCCTTGATCATCTGGGCAAAGGCGATGGCCTGGCACGGGTGGTAGTCGTCAGTGAGGGCGTTCACCACAGGGATACTCCCATATTCAGCAAGCTGTTCCACCAGTTCCTGCTTAAAGCAGCGCACCACGATGGCGTTCACCCAGCGACTGAGGCAGCGGGCGACGTCCTTCACGCTTTCGCGCTTGCCGAGGCCAATGGAGTTCGGGTCCAAAAGGACGGCGTTCCCGCCCAGCTGGTTCATGCCTACTTGGAACGTGGTGATCGTGCGCAGAGACGGCTTCTCGAAGAACATGGCGATGTTCTGGCCGTGCAGACGGTCAGAAACCTTGCCGGCGTGGACCTCCTGCTTGAGGCTGCTCGCAATTTCTACGGTTTCGAGGATACGTTCTTCGCTCCAGTCCTGGAGCCTAAGGAAATGCTTGTTACGATCAATCATGGATTCCTCCGGGCTTATGTCCGAAAATGAAAAAAACGAAAAAACGGAGCTTTTACACTCCGTCTTTAGGAAATCACTTGAGAATGCTAACGGATATTAGCGAAGTTTCTTTTTGTGACGGTCACGACGACGGCGTTTCTTACGCTTGTGAGTCGCAATCTTCCTGCGCTTTCTTTTCTTTCCGCAAGGCATATTGTATCTCCGTTAAGGGTTAAACTTGAATTTTAGGTTCCAAATAGAGCAATTTTTGGGTGTTTTGTCAAGGGGAGGGGGGATGTTTCCCCCCTAGCGCAAGTTTTTTTTAGCAAAAAATCTTGCGCTACCCACCCTCTCCTAGGGGGCGCCCCCCCTAAAACCCCGCCTTTTTGTAATTTTTGGTTCCTCTTCCAATTTTGTTTTTTTTATGAGGTACAGGCGAAAATGGTAGACGGTAGTGGAAAAAAATGGATAAAGCAGCGGCTTTTGACAGGCGAGCGCGCCCTGTTCAAGAGCGAAAACCTGCGCGTAGAGGACTGCATTTTCGACGACGGAGAGTCCCCGCTCAAGGAATCCCGCGATATCGACGTGCGGGGGAGCATGTTCCGCTGGAAGTACCCTCTCTGGTACTGCAAGAACGTCACGGTGAAGGATTCCGACTGGTTCGAGATGGCCCGCGCGGGCGTGTGGTACACCGAGGACATCTCGGTCGAAAACGCCATCTTCCAGGCGCCCAAGAACTTCCGCCGCTGTAAGGGCGTGTCGCTTGCGAACGTCCAGTTCACGAACGCTGCCGAGACGCTCTGGAACTGCGAAGGTGTGAACCTCAAGGACGTGACTGCGAAGGGAGACTACTTCGCCATGAACTGCAAGGACGTCTCGGTCGAGAACTTTAGGCTCGACGGTAACTACTGCTTTGACGGCGCGAAGAACGTGGTCATCAAGAACTCCCGCATGCTCTCAAAGGATTCCTTTTGGAATTCCGAGAACGTGACGGTCTACGACTCGTTCATTTCGGGCGAGTACCTGGGTTGGAACGCGAAGAACCTGACGCTCGTGAACTGTACCGTCGAGAGTCTCCAGGGCATGTGCTACATCGAGAACCTGGTGATGAAGAACTGCAAGCTCGTCAACACGACACTCGCCTTCGAGTATTCCACCATCGACGTCGAAATCGTAAACGAGATCGACAGCGTCAAGAACCCGAGCGGTGGCAAAATCCGTGCCGCGGGTATCAAGGAACTCATCATGGAAGCCGATAAGGTGGATGTGACGAAGACGGAAATTATTACAGGGGGGTAGTATGCCTCAAGTCAATTTTGACAGCATTATCGACCGGCGCGGGACCTATTCGCTCAAGTGGAACGTGCCTGAGGGCGAGCTCCCGCTGTGGGTCGCCGACATGGACTTCGCGACGGCGCCCGCGGTGGTGGCCGCCCTGCAAAAACGCATGGAATGCCCCGTATTCGGCTACACCGTGATCCCGCGGGAATGGAACGACGCCTACGTGGGCTGGTGGAAGCGCCGCTATGGCTACGAGATGGCGCGAGAATCGCTTGTATTTTGCACAGGGGTCGTGCCCGCAATTTCGAGCATGGTGCGTAAACTCACGACCGCGGGCGAGAACGTGGTCATCTTAACGCCCGTGTACAACATTTTTTTCAACTCCATCGTGAACAACGGGCGGAACGTAATCCAGTGCCCGCTCCGCTATGACGGCAAAACCTACGGCATCGACTGGCTTGCATTTGAATCGGTGCTTGCCGACCCGCAGACATCGCTCCTTATTTTTTGCAATCCGCATAACCCAGTGGGCCGCATTTGGTCGATCGAAGAACTCGGACGCGTGGGCGAACTCTGCAAGGCGAACGGCGTCACGGTGATTTCGGACGAAATCCACTGCGACTTGACTATGCCGGGCAAACGCTACATCCCGTTTGCGAGCGTGTCGGAAATGTGCCGCGACATAAGCGCGGTGTGTCTTGCCCCCACGAAGACGTTCAACATCGCGGGGCTCAACACGTCGGCGGTCTCGGTCGCAAACCCGAAGCTCCGCCACAAGGTATGGCGTGCCCTCAACACCGACGAAGTCGCGGAGCCCAACGCGTTTGCCATCCAGGCGGCCATCGCCGCCTACACCGAGGGCGAACCCTGGCTCGACGCACTCCTCGAGTACATACAGGCGAACCGCGAATACGTGGCGGCGTACCTGTCCGCAAACATCCCGCAAATGAAGCTCGTGCCATCCGAGGCGACGTACCTATTGTGGCTCGACTGCCGCGAATACTGCAAGGCGCGCGGCGTCACATCCGCAGTGCTTGAGCGCGAACTCCGCGAGAATGCGCATGTGTTCATCTCGAAGGGAGTCATTTACGGCGATGCAGGCGAGGGGTTCCTCCGTATGAACATCGCCTGCCCTCGGGCGATCCTCAACGAAGCCCTAGAAAGGATAAAAGCATATATATCAACCACTAAGCACTAATTCATGGATCGCTTGGAACTGGTACGTGACGGGAAGGCGATGAGCCTCAAGCAGATGCTGCTCTTGATTGCGCAGCTGAGTGTCCCCGGCATCCTCGCGCAAATCTCGGTCATAGCGATGGAGTACATCGACGCTTCAATGGTCGGACACCTGGGTTCGAGCGAGGCGGCGTCCATTGGGCTCGTGGCCTCGAGTACGTGGCTCCTGGGCTGCCTCACGCACGCGGTCAGCATGGGCTTTAC
Source organism: Fibrobacter sp. UWP2 (assembly GCF_900141705.1). Lineage (NCBI taxonomy): Bacteria > Pseudomonadati > Fibrobacterota > Fibrobacteria > Fibrobacterales > Fibrobacteraceae > Fibrobacter > Fibrobacter sp. UWP2. The sequence goes on along the minus strand of NZ_FQYM01000007.1, from coordinate 15,952 downwards.
CGTGCAGATAGCCCACGCCATTGGCGGCAAGCGAGAGTTCCAGGCGCGGAACCTAGTGAAGGTGGGACTGCTTTTTGGCCTTTGCTTTAGCTTGCTGCTCGCGGCGTTCGGCGTGTTTATGCACAATCGAATTCCGGTGATTTTGGGGGCGGACTCCGGCATACACCACAACGCGGCTCTCTATTTTTTGATTATTTCGCTTGGGCTCCCCGCGATGCAGCTGAACGGCATGGCGGCGGGCATGCTTCAGTGCAGCGGCAACATGAAGCTCCCGAGTGCGCTGCAGGTGCTTTCTTGCTTTTTGAACGTGGCGCTCAACTTCTTCTTGATTTTTGGGCCGCACCAGGTGAACGCCCTCGGCTTTACACTACAGGTTCCCGGCGCGGGGCTCGGGGTGATGGGCGCCGCCTTGGGGACGGTCCTCACGGAATTTGTCATCATGCTCCTCATGCTGTACTTTTTGCTGCTCCGCTCCAAGAGCCTGCACCTGCGCGTGCGCGAAAAGATCTGCTTTTCTGTGCGGCAGATTCGCGAGGCCTTCCGCATCGCGTGGCCCGTGGGCTTGGAACAGGTGGTGATGTGCAGCGCCTACGTGATGTTCACCGCCATAGTCTCGCCGCTTGGCATGGTGGCGCTCGCCGCGAACTCGTTTGCCATTACCATCGAGAGTCTGTGCTACATGCCGGGCTACGGCATCGGTTCGGCCGCGACGACGCTCATTGGGCAGAGCATTGGAGCCAAACGCCGCGATCTCACTCGCAAACTCGCCTTCCTCACCACGGGGCTCGGCATGGCGGTGATGACGGTGACGGGCGTGCTCATGTACAGCTTTGCGCCCGAGCTCATCGGGTTCTTTACGCCTGACGAAGAAATCCGCGCCCTCGGGACGGCGATACTTCGTATCGAGGCGTTCGCGGAGCCGTTCTATGCGGCGTCCATCGTTGCGACGGGGGTGTTCCGCGGGGCGGGCCGCACGCTCGCGCCGAGCCTTATGAACTTTGTGAGCATGTGGGCGGTGAGGCTCCCGCTCGCGGCGTTCCTCACGGGCATCTACGGGCTACGCGGCGCTTGGATGGCCATGTGTGTCGAACTCTGCTTCCGCGGGTTCATTTTTGTTGTGCGGCTTTCGCGCCGGTCGTGGATTCCGGTGCACTGAAGGTTGGGGAGCCTTCGCGGGTTTTAATCTTCCTGCACCAGGTCCATCGCCTTTTGGATGAGGGCGACGGCTCCGCCGTATTCGGCGGCACGCGGGGCGCCGTTGCTCAAGAGCTGGCGGTACTTGCGGGCGCCGGGGAGCCCGGTAAAGAGCCCGTAGAGGTGCTTCACCAAGATGGTGGCGGGGCAGCCTTCGGCAGTCTGCTTCTCCACGTAGGGGAGGTACGCTTCCAAGACGGCTTTGCGCGAGGCGTAAGGGCTGGGCGTCTTGTCGCCAAAAATCCGTTCGTCGGCATCCCGCAAGAACCACGGGTTTTCGTAGGCCTCGCGGCCAACCATCACGCCGTCCAGGTCCTGCAGTTGCTCTTCCACCTGGTCGAGCGTCTTGATGCCACCGTTGATGCTGATGTTCAAATCGGGCATTTCTGCCTTGAGGCGGTGCACAAAGTCGTAGTGCAGTGGCGGGACTTCGCGATTCTCCTTGGGGGAGAGCCCCTTGAGCCAAGCCTTGCGGGCGTGCACAATAAAAATGCGACACCCGGCATCCTTGGTAGTTTGTACAAAATCTGTGAAGAATTCCCAGCTGTCGAGCTCGTCCACACCGATGCGGCACTTGATGGAGACAGGGATGGAAACGGCGTCCTGCATCGCCTTGAAGCAATCGGCGACGGTATGCTTCTCCTTCATGAGGCACGCGCCAAAGTTCCCGTTCTGCACGCGGTCCGAGGGGCATCCACAATTCAGGTTCACTTCGTTGAAACCCGCCGCTTCCACGAGCTTGGATGCTCGCGCGAGGTCCGTGGGATTGCTGCCGCCGAGCTGCAACACGGCGGGCTGTTCGAGAGGCTCGTGCCCGAGGAACATCTCGGGATTGTCGCAGTGCAAAAGCCCGCTCGCCACCACCATCTCGCTGTACAGCAGAATATGCTTGGAAAGCAATCGCAAAAAATACCGTTCGTGACGGTCGGTGCAGTCGAGCATCGGGGCTATCGAAAGCTTGCGGTTGAAATCGAGGTCCATGGGTAAAAGATAGTTTTTTATGCTATAAATGGGCGTGGCATAGGGAATGTTTCAAAATGCCTATTGACTTTTTGTTATCAAAAGTATGCTTTTGAACTAGCCGAAACAACCTGAATCAATAGCTCCGGGACGGACCTCCCATTAGGTCTAGTCTTTCAGACACCTCACGGACAATTTCCAGGCCGTCTCCTCGTAAGCATAGAGACCTGGAGTTGCTTCCGTCAGATTCTGTCCAAAGTAAATCCCGTATGCTTGCCCGGCGCTGTCTGTTGCAGTCCATATATGTGCATCGATTCCGGGGATTGTTCCCGCAGAAGGGCTGACCATGAAATCTCCCGGGAGTACCCCGAATCCATAATCATCGGTTCCTGCGTTTTCGTGGAAGCCCTCGCGGTAAGTCCAGCCTGTATCCGACATCAGCTTGACTGCCGACCGTTCCCCCACAAAATCCAGCAACGCCTGCCATTCGCTCATTTCGGGTAAATGGCTGCCTGCCGGGCACGCCTTTACGGCGTCGGCCCATTCATACAGCTTTCCGTACTTGTCGCAATATTCCTGCTTGCCCGACAGGCAGATTCCGGTTGCCTCGTCTCCGGAATAATCCAGGTTTTCGGCAAACCAAGTTTGTGAACCGATTTTCACCAACCTGTATTCCCGATGGTCTCGCGGGTCCGCAAATACAAGCGTGTCTTTTGTGTCCATGCTGCTGGAACTTGGCGTAGAACTGCTGCTAGAGTTCAAGGGCGCTTCGGACGAAGAGCTGCCTTCTGCCGAGGAGTCGGTGGCTTTGTCGCTGGAAGAAGATGAGGGCGCTTCGGACGATGAACTTTTTTCAGATGTCGAACTCTCGAACGAATCCGCATCGCTAGACGCGTCAAATTCACTGGCGGGAATCCATTTGCCTGAATAGCAGAGGAAATCCTCGTCTTTGTCCTCGACAAAAACGACTTCGCCTTTACGCGCATCTGTGCATTTTCCCAGGTCGTAGATGGTCTCGGCTTGTAGAAGCTTTTTATCCAAGGTGACGATGTCGTCTTCGCCCGAACAGGCTACAAATAATGCTGCTGCCACTCCACCGATAATTGTTTTGCGCATAGAATCTCTCCTTCCGTTCTTCTGCAAAAATAAGAAAAAAGTGTTAGAAAGTGATTGACGCTGCAATCCGTTAGGAAACTCTTGCGCCTTTTTTTGCTATAATATCTAACATGACTACAATCAAGAACATTGTGGTTGCCGGAGGAACCCACGGGAACGAACGTACCGGGGTCGCCTTGGTGCAAAAGTGGATGGAGAATCCCGGGTGCTACAACACTCTTTGTCCCAGTGCGAATGTACAGCTTGTGTACGGCAACCCGGAGGCCATGCGCCTCAACCGACGTTACCGCGATCACGACTTAAATCGTGCTTTTTCGCAGGTCTGCCTGGACTCTACAGCGGATGTGGACCAGTACGAGTTCCGCCGCGCCCGTGAACTCAATAAATTGTTTGGCCCCAAGGGCGCAAACACCAAAACGGACCTGTTGCTCGACGTGCACAACACGGGTTCGAACATGGGACTGTGCTTGATCCTTTCGGCGCGGGATCCGTTCACCATGAAAGCGAGCGCCGTGCTCACGCAGGAATTTGAAGACACCTGGATTTATTACCAGCCCGAGGAACGCAGCGTGTCGCCGTACTTTGGCACGGTCGCCAAGGCGGACGTTTGCATTGAAATTGGGCCGCAGCAGCACGGCACGTTGAACGCCTCCATCTTTGAGCGTTCCGAGAAACTGGTCCAGCGCTACCTGGAACTGACCGAGGAATGGAACCGGGGGCAACTCCAGACCCGAGCCCCCATTAAAGTAGATGTTTACACCCAGCTGCGAGACTTGGGCTACCCCAAGGCGTGGGCGGGCGCCCCGATTGCCGCGATGATCCACCCGGACTTGGACGGCCACGACTACTGCGAACTCAAGAAAGGAGACAAGCTGTTCCGCACCTTTGACGGCAAGGACATTTTGTACGAGGGCGAAGCGGACGGGAGCACTAGCGTGTGGCCGATTTTCATCAACGAACCCGCGTATTACGAGAAGGACATCGCGATGAGCCTTACCGTGAAGACAGAGGAAATGTGGTAATGTGTCATCCTGAGCCCATTCGACAAGCTCAGGGTGAACTCCGAGGCGAAGCCTCGAAGTCGAAGGATCCAGGAATGAATGTTTGATTTGGAATGAAAAAAATGAGTGAATTTGATATGAGCAGTGTACCGGGCGAGGAACTTTCGTCCATCCCTGGCGAAGAACGCCTCAAGAACTTTATGGACCTGGTGCAGTCGCAAAAGGCGGAACCGTGGAATTCCCGCCTCCAGGACATTCTCGACTCGTTCGAGGACTTTTTGACGTTGCGTCCGGATCCGCCCCAGTCGTGGCTCGACAACTATGCCGTGAGCGGAAAAAAGTTCGACTACCACCAGGTGGTGCTTCCCAAGGATTTCGAGGACCCCTACGAAGACGACCTGGGCAACATCCGTCGCCTGCGCAACGAGTTCGACCGCGTGCCCAGTACCATGGCGCTGGAACACGAACTCGTCAGCCGTAACTACTTTATTTACGAGAATGGTCACGCCGAACCCATCCCGGCTCCGCGCCCCATGCTAATGCTCGAAAGCCAGGACCGCGACGACGACCAAGAAGAACTGGAAGGCGACATCACCTGGGACTGCTGCATCAGCATTTTCCCCGACGGGAGCTACGTATCGTACAACTTGGAACATGACGATGAGGAGGTTCTGGGTGAGGATTTTAAGGCCGTTTTCGAGAAACACATCAAAACGCTGTCAAAATTGCAGCTGGTGATACCCGTCGAGGGCCGGGATTATGGTATATTAAGGAGTGATGCGTAGGTCCTTGTTGAAATATGCGTTTTTGTTGACCCTGCTCTGTAGCGGGGCTTTTGGCGCATTCATCCAGAGCCCTATCCCGCCGAACTCCAAGCAGAACTACTTCCGTGACGCTGACGGCGACGGTCGCATGGACCTGGTCTCCCTCCGTTTTTTGGGAGTTATTTCGCAGGAATACCTCACGACGATGATTGATAGCCTTGTCTTTGACTGGCTCGATTCCAGCGGCGTGAAGTCCCGTTACGTAGTCCGCTCTGCGCAGATGTCGCTGGACCCCTCCAACAACCGCCAGGTGCTTGTGGACCTGAAGGCGAAACAGGAACGGTTTATGCCGCTCACGGCGAGGGATCGCAAGGACTACGCCGGCATGAATTTTGGTAATGCCACGCTTTATGTGGCCGACAGCATCGAGTACCCCTTGAACATCAGGGACGGCATGGCACCCACGATTTCGAACGCTCACCTAAAAAGCTACCGCGGCAAGGCTCCCGATACGCTGACCCTGAACTTTACCGAGAGCGTCCAACTGGACGAGGGCTGTGTTTCCCACTTTGAATTCAAGGGGACCAAGGACTCGACGGTACGCTTGCTCTCGGTGAACAGCATGGTGTGGGGGCACTGGAAAGACCAGGTGACCTTGCAATTGCCCGGGGACTTGACCGAGAAGGAACGACTTTCCACAAGGGATTCGATTCGTTTTGTGGGCGGCTGTGCGAGGGACTCCCTCCGGAACGCAACCACCAGCCAAGCGAAGTTCTTCCCGGTGACGGGATTCTACCCGTTTGACGTGCAGTTCCCGGTGATGGCGGTGGAGCACGGCGACGAGAACGAGAATGCGCCCGTGTTCCAGCTGGTGTTCGAAAGCGCCGAGGATTCCCTGCGAGACTCCGTTTGGCAGGTCTCCATGGAGGTGATGGGCGCCGAGTTTGAGAACGCCCTGCGCGAGGCGCTGGGCATGGACGAAAAAGTTTTTATTGACCCGTCCAAGGTGCAGTTCCTTTGCAGTGTGAAGATCTACACGAACTTGGGTTCGTATGTGGTCGGGACCAAAATGGACGTGAAGGGTGATGACCCTAGGTTCAAGTACTCGCCGACCCGCTTAGGATTGCGCTGGAACCTGATGGATGGCAACCGTCGCCGCGTGGCGACGGGAGCTTACCTCGCGAACATCATTGTCGCGGTGGAGTACGACGGCAACATCGTTTTCCGTACCGACCGCAACTTGGGTGCCGCGACCCGCGTCTTTGGCGTGATGCGTCGATAGGCGGTCTCAAACCATGGACCCGTTCGAGACATCCATCTACAAACGCTATCAATCTATTGTCGAGTCTTTCTTGGGAGGGCGGCCCGCGGCTTGCGCTCACCGTGCGGGGGCGGAACCTCGCCGAGTCCGCATGGCGGAACTCTTGGACCGCTATGACGCCTTTTGCTTTGACGGTTACGGGACTCTCTATAACCGCGGCGATTTCGTGTACCCCGGGGCGCTGGAATGGTTCCGTGCGTTGCGTGCCGCGGGCAAGCAACTGCGGCTTGTGACGAACGCCGCCTCCAATACCGACGACGTGCTGGCGGCCGAGGCCGATGCCCGCGGGTTCGACTTTGTCGAGACGGAGACGGTTTCGTCGGGGAGCCTGCTCAAGGATTTTGTGAAGCGCCTGCCGGACGCCCCCCGCGACACCTATTACATTGGACGTGCCACTGGGGTGAACGTGCTTGCCGAGTGCGGGATTGCCGCCGTGGAGAACCCTGTGTCGCCGGTGGTGGCGGTGTCATCTTCGACTGCGACGGACGAAATGTACGCCCATGCGGTGGAAATTCTTCGTCGCCCGGGGGCCGTGCTCCTGGTGCTCAACTCCGACGCCTGGGCGCCGAACATTGACGGCACGCGCAAGCCCGTTTCGGGGGCGCTCGCCGAGCGCATGCGCCTGGATGCGGGTGACCCTGCGACTTACTACTTTGGCAAGCCTTTCCCCGCCATTTGGGACCGCGTGCGCGAATCGCTCCCGGCGGGAGCCCGCGTGCTGATGGTGGGCGATACGCTTGGGACCGATGTCTATGGTGCCGCTGTCGCCGGTTTTGACAGTGCGCTTGTTGTGGGGAGGAACGTGCCCGCTGCCGCTTTGGCTGCGGACGAGATCGCCCTCGGCATCAGGCCTACTTATTACCTGGAACCGTAGGGGCTTCTGCCGCAGTATTGGACTGCGTGGAATCGGCTGTTGCCTTTGGGTTCGCGACAATCACGTAGAGCGTGTCGTGCACGGTGACGGTGTCGTGGACAAAGACCGTGTCGTGCCCGCAAACCGGGACTGCTGTAGCGGCAGAGGATGTGACGGAAGAGGAACTTTGCGGCTTGGCGCTGCTCGGGGCGGGATTGGGCTGGTTCTTGGCTGCGGCTTCCTTGGCCTTGATTTTTTGGGCGAGGGCTTCGCGCTTCGACTTCAGTTGGTCAAGCTCCTTTTTGATGCGCTGCTTGTTATTTGGCCTGCGTTCGCGGGAGTATTTGCCCTCCAACTTGTTGATTTCTTGGTCGAGCGCCCGCAGTTCGTCGTACTCGGGCCCTTCGCCCTCGACCGTCGGTACAGGCGAAAAGAAGTCCTTGAACTTTTGCCACATGGATTTTTCTTCGGCGTGGAGGGTGGTGGAGCCCGCCACGATGGCGAGAAGTAAAATTCCAAGACTTGTTTTGCTAAAATACATGCAACAACGATAGAAAAAATGAAAAAAAGAAATCCACGATGGATGTGGATTTCTTTTCGAGCGGGAAAAGGGTCTCGAACCCTCGACATCGACCTTGGGAAGGTCGCGCTCTACCAACTGAGCTACTCCCGCATTGTTCAAAATTTAACAAAAAGGGCGTTTTTTGTAAAGGGAAACCGCATGTTGTGTTTACATAAACGCTTATTCGGCTCGGGAACGAAAAAAAAGGCGGTTTGGGCTTCTTTGATTTAGTTTAATATCGGAAAATTTACAGTATGGGAGTCCGCATGCTCGGAAGAATAGTTCTTGCAGAAATGACGCTGGTTTCGCTTATGGCGGGAACGGCGTTTGCCGAAAAGTACAACTGGAGCAATGTCCGCTTCGATGGCGGCGGCTTTGTGAGCGCCGTGATGCCCAGCGAGCAGGTCGAGGGGCTGATTTATGCCCGCACCGACGTGGGCGGCATTTACCGCTGGGACGCGACTACTTCACGCTGGATTCCCCTGATGGACTGGATTTCTCAGAACGACGTGGGCCTTTACGGTACCGAGGCTTTTGCTTTGGACCCGAACGACCCCGCGAAAATCTACGTGCTGGGCGGTACGGGATACTTTAGCAAGGGCCGCACGGCGGTGCTCCGCAGCAGCGACTACGGCGAGACCTGGGACACGAGCTACGTGGAAATGCTTGCCCACGGCAACGGCATGGGCCGCCAGACGGGCGAGAAGCTCGCGGTGGACCCCAACAACTCGAATATAGTGCTTTGCGGGAGCCGTACCAAGGGGCTTTACAAGAGTTCCGACGCGGGTAAGACATGGACCAGCCTTTACCAGGTGGCGCTCTCGAGTGCGACCGAGAGCAGCCTGAACGGCGTCAACGGCATCAGCTTTGTGCTCTTTGACAAAGCGGGTGGCAAGCTCGCCGATGGCAGCACCTCGACTATTTACCTAGGCATTTCTGAGACCAAGGACAATTTTCAAGTGAGTAAGGACGGCGGCAAGACTTGGAGTGTGGTTGCCGGCGCCCCCTCGGGGCTCATGCCCCATAGGGCCAAGATCGTGGACGGCGACATGTTCATCACGTTTGCTGACGGTCCTGGCCCTTACAACATTAGCCGTGGCGGCGTGTTCAAGTACAACATGGCCTCGGGCGCGTGGACCGATATCACGCCCTCCGACAGCGTGGAGGTGAACAACGGTGACCCCAATGCCGCAAAGCAGATGAAGCTGGAAGTGGACCAGAGCAGCTACGGCGGCATTGCTATTGACCCCAAAGACAAGAACCACATTGTGGTGACGACCTTGGGCAAGTACACCGGCCGCCATTACTACAAGGACGGCACCGAGAACTACGGCGACCGCATTTACGTGACGACGGACGGCGGCAAGACGTGGAAGCACGGCCAGCACTACAACGATGGCGTAAACATGGACGAGAACGGCAACGCCTGGATCCACGGCAACGCCATCCACTGGGCGGGCTCCATTGAGTTTGACCCGTTCAACAGCAAAAAGGTCTGGGTCACCAGCGGCAACGGCGTTTTCCAGACGGACGACATCACCGCCGACGTGCCGGTGTGGAAGTTCCAGAGCCGCGGCATCGAGGAAACTGTCCCGCTCGATGTGGTGAGCATTCCCGGTGGCCCCCTGGTGACGGCGATTGGCGACTATGACGGCGCCAGCTACTACAACATCAACGAAAGCTACGACCGCCCCAAGCCGATTGTGGGCACGACCGAGAGCATGGGCTACGCCGCGCAATCGGGCTCCCTGGTGCGCACGGGTGTCATCACGGTTTACGGGCAGTACGAGTCCATCAACTACAAGGTGATGTACCGCTCCGAAGACTACGGTAAGACCTGGGACAGCCTCAAGACGACGCTCAAGGGCGAGAAGGGCCTGGTGGTGCTCTCTGCTGACGGCAAGGTGATTTTGCACCGCCCGGACCAGAGTGCAAGCGTCTACCGCTCCGACGATAACGGGGTGAGCTGGACTGAGACCAAGACGGGCGAGCAGACGCAGTATGCGCGCATTGTCGCCGACCCGGTGAATGCCGATGCGTTCTACGTGATGAACGCCATGGGCACGCTCTACCGCTCCAAGGACGGCGGCAAGAACTTTAATGCAGCCACGGCGCGCCTGCAGAACGAGAGTGCCGGCGAGTATTACAATGGGGGTGGCCTTATACGTACCGTCCCCGGTCGCGAGGGACACCTGTGGGTTCCCATGGACCAAGCGCAAATGTGGCTCGCGAAGGGTTATAGCGAAAACGGCCTTGCCTATACCGAAGATGGTGGCGAAACCTGGAACCGCTGTGAGGGCGCAAGCACCGCCATCGCCGTGGGTGTCGGCAAGGCGAAGGAAGGTGCTGCTTACGAGACCATCTTTATTTGGGGTGCCGCGAAGGAAGGCGACCCGATTGGTATCTACCGCAGTACTGACAAGTGCAAGACTTTCGAGCGCATCAACGACGACGCCCACCAGTTCGGCGGCCCCGGCAACGGCAACCTCGTCCAGGGCGACATGAACAACTTCGGCGTGGTGTACATGAGTACGGTGGGGCGCGGCCTTGTGGTAGGCGCTCCCGAGGGTACGGATATTGTTTTGGGAAACAGACAGATTGCCTTGCCTGTATCGCCCCGCCTGCATCAGGAGAAGCGTACGCTCCATGTGACGGCGCCGATGGACGGTATGCTTGCCCTGTTCTCCGTAAACGGCAAGATGGTGCTTTCCAAGCAGGTGGCAGGGATCGCGCACGTTTCGCTAGAATCGCTCCCCGCCGGCCGCTACGTGGCGAAGCTGCTCAATTCTACGGGTAAACCTCTTGCAGTCAAGTTGCTCCAAATAAAGTAAATCTATATTTGGGCGCATGAAATGCAAGAAAATTCTTCCCGTATTTATTTTTTCCGCATTGCTGTTCGCAGCATGCGGTGACGACAGCTCTTCCGCTTCTGCGGACCCTTCTGCAGAAGAATCCTCTTCCTCCGTGGAAGAAGGCGATAACTCTTCTTCTTCCGAAAAGGACGCCAAGTCTTCGTCGTCCGAGGATGGCGACAAGGTTTCTTCGTCTAGCGAAAAGGCGTCCGACAATTCCCCGTCTTCTGCTAAGGAAGATTCCAAGTCGTCTTCTAGCGTAAGTAAAGACAAGTCCTCTTCGAGCGAATCTCCGAAGTCTTCGTCTTCTGAAGTTTCTTCATCTTCGATAGTGCTTCCGGAAGGGACCCGTGCTGCGAAACTCTCCGATTTACAGAAGAACTATGAACTCAAGGTGTTCGACCATACGGTTTACATGTCGACCGGCAGCAAGAAGGGCGTTGTCGCGCTCCGCATTCCGGACGAATTGTGGGGGTCACCTATACGGATTTTGCAGGTGGCGTGGTGAGTATTGAAAAGGGCAATAGCGGCGTGCAGTATAGCGAAACCGATGCCGCCAAAAAGATTGTGGAAAAAGTGAAAGAAGGCTTCAAGATTTCGTTCGTGGTCAAAGAAACCGACAATGCCGATGAAGACGACACAATTCTGTACTCTGTAGACGGTGGCGATTACAGCGAAGCCGTCAAGGCTAGCGTCGCTGTTCAGAAGGGCAAGGTCTCCAAGGCGGATTCGATCAAGAATAAAATCTATGAATGTGCCGATGGTGATACCACGAGGGTTTATAGGTTCTTCGATGGCTCGTATATCTATGAAAATTCGGTCGGCGACAAGGTGGTGAACTGGCATGCGGGCCGCTACGATATCCAGCGCAGCACCCTGTTGATGATCCCGTTCTACTATGTGGGAGAAGTCCGTACGTTGTTTAATCATTCTGTGGGCACCGACAACACCATTACCAAAATCTCGGGTGGAACTTTGAACTGTACGGTTGAAGGAATCGAGTACGAATACGAGAAGGCCGAGGATTTTGTCGGCGAATGGGTCGCAAAGAAAGATGGCTTAGATTGGACGTTTACCTTGACGGCTGACGGAACCTCGAAATTGGAAGCTCGCGAAGGTACAAAGACTGTCGAACGCAAGACGGGTACTTGGGAAATTTACGGCTACTATATGGTAATCGACAACAATACGTTCCTGAATGCGAGCAGCATAACTACCGCTATTTACGGCCAGCTGCAGACTGGACCGGTTGACCGTGAAACGGGCAAGATTAGCGGATTCTCGTTCATTCATAACGACCCGGATACGCCGCACATTCCGACCTCGTTCGATGCGCCGGAATATGACGACTAATGAGGGCCTTTGATATGAAACGCTTTGTGGCTTTATGTTTTCTTGTCGGCTATGCGCATGCCATTACTTGCATTGATGCCGTGCTGATGGAACGAAAGAATGAATTGTCCGGTTTCGTCGCTGATGATGGCGCGTATTTGGATAGCTCTTATGCTAAGTATGGAATTGGCGGTGAAGAAACCGTAAGTACGCAAAAAATAACTCGACTAGATGGGCAATTAATCGCCACTAGATACAAAAAGCGTGGTGATGAAGTTCAAATGGATACCGCTGCAATGGCAATTCGTAAAAGTGAGTCCGAAGTCGATGGAAGTGTCGAATACGAAATGGTCGTTCGTAAAGATCAAGTAAAGGATACCTTAAACTTTAATCTGATGTATTATCATTCGGGAAAAAAGGTATCTGATGATCAATTGAAATATTATCCCCATGGTATATGGACTAGTTACACCGACGTTGAAGAAGGTTATAGAGATGTTACTGATTATCATGTGCAGAATGATACACTTTTCCAGATTCTTGTTGGTAATGACCATGGTCCGACTTCGTCTGATACCTTGGAATATTACATCTATGTTCCGGACCAGACTGACCCCCACAAATGTGATTTATGGTATAGGCATGATGGAATAGGATCTGTTACGGACCTTGATGGTCACGAAGTTCAGGCAGGCGAATTCTACAAGAATTATGGGTTTACGGTTGTTGAAAATGAGAGCGGTTTTGTGTTAAAACGACTCCGTTATCACGATTTGCGTGTAGATGAATACTATATGGTTTATTCGAATGGGGCGCTATCGTCGATTGGAGTACCAACCCATGCGAAAATGCGTGTGCCCAAGGCTAGGGGATCCTTTGACGTAAAGGGTCGTAGCATCAACAAGAAAATACCCTACCGCGTGATATTTTAACTAAACGCAAAGAGAATTGAAAAAGGCCTGCTTGCGAGCAGGTCTTTGTGCTTTGAGATCCTTCGACGTCGCAACTTTGTTGCAATGCTCAGGATGACAGAATGGATTACAGCTTCATATCGCTCAAGCGCGTGTGTTCCACAGCATCGAACTCGTCTTGGATTTCCTTGCTGGGGGCTTTGGTGCAGAGGCTCACGATCACGATGGTCGCAAAGCTAAGCACGAATCCGGGCACGAGTTCGTAAATCTGGAAGATTTCGGCGGAGAATCCGGAGAGGTAGAACTTCCACACGAATGCGGTAATACCGCCCACGAGCATGCCCGCGATGGCGCCCGGAAGCGTGGTACGCTTCCAGAACAGGGCAAGGAGCATAATCGGGCCGAAGCAGGCACCGAATCCGCCCCAGGCGAAGCTCACGAGACTCATCACCACGTCGAGGAAGCTCTTGCCCTGTGCAGCGCCGTTGGCGCTGGGCGCCCCCTGCATGGCGACGATGACCGCGATAACCGTAATCGCCACGACCACGCCGCGGCTCACCCACATGACTTCCTTGTTGCTCGCGTTCTTGCGGAACAGGTGCTTGTAGAGGTCGTTACTGAAGGCAGACGCCGAAACCAGCAGCTGGGAGTCGGCGGTACTCATAATGGCGGCGAGGATGGCGGCCATGAGAATGGCGGCGACAGCCGGGTGGCAGAGTGTCTGGCAGAGAATCATGAAGATGCGTTCCGGGTCGGCGACGGTAATGCCGTTCGCTTCCACGTAGTAGCGGCCGAGGATTGCAATCATGATGGCGGCACCAAGGCAGATGGTCACCCAGGTCATGGCGACGCGGCGGGAGAACTTGATGTCTTCGGCGTTCTTGATGCTCATGAAGCGCACCAGAATATGCGGCATGCCAAAATAGCCGAGGCCCCACGCGAGGCTTGAAATCAACGCAATCAGCCCGATGGACTTGCCGGTGGTAGCGTTGGTGAACAGGCTCATCAGGTAGGGGTTCTGCGCGTTCACGGCGTCCATGGTGGCTGCAAAACCGCCCGAACCGGCCATGATAATCGAGGGAATGGCGATGACGGCGATGAGCATCATGGTCGCCTGGATAAAGTCGGTCCAGCACACGGCGAAGAAACCGCCCATGAAGGTGTAGCTCACCACGACGACCGCACCGATGATAAGGCCAGTGGTGTAGTCCATGCCGAAGATGGTGCCGAACAATTTAGCGCTAGCCACAAAGCCAGACACCGTGTAGAACAGGAAAAACGCGAGAATGAAAATCGAGGCGATGACGCGGATTACTCCCTTGTTGTCGCGGAAGCGGTTCGCAAAGAAGTCGGGCAGCGTGATGGAGTCGCCGCAGAAGTGGCTGTACTTGCGGAGCCTGCGACCCACGATTTTCCAGTTGAGGTACGTGCCGATGACAAGTCCGATGCCGATCCACGCTTCGGAGAAACCGCTCACGAAGATGGCGCCCGGGAGGCCCATCAAAAGCCAACCGCTCATGTCGGAGGCCTGTGCGGACATCGCCACGACCCACTTGTTCATGCCGCGGTTGCCCAGGTAGTAGGCGTTCAGGCTGTTCGCCTTCTTGGAAAAGTAGAATCCGATACCGAGCATCATCAGCAGGTACAGGATAAATACGGTAATGACCATTTGGTGAATCTCCTATTTTCGAATGCTTGTTTATTGAAATATAACTATACAGGCTACTTTTCCGTCCAGAGCCAGGTGCTCAGGTAGCGTTCGCCCGTGTCGGGGAGGAGCGCGACGATCCTCTTGCCCTTGAATTCGGGGCGTTTGGCGACTGTCAACGCGCATTCGAGTGCCGCTCCGGACGAAATCCCGACGAAGATGCCTTCTTCGCTTGCTGCCGCTCGGGCCGCGTTCCCGGCCTTCTCCGTGCTGGTGAGGTACACCTCGTCGACCACCTTCGGGTCGTAGATTTTCGGGATAAAGTTCGCGCCGATTCCCTGTATCTTGTGCGGGCCCGCGACACCCTTGCTAATCATCGGGGAGTCATCGGGTTCAATCGCAATCACGTAGACGTTCGGGTTCTTTTCTTTGAGGAACTTCGCGGTTCCGCTTACGGTGCCGCCCGTGCCCGCCGTCGCGATAAACACGTCCACGTTGCCCTCGGTATCGCGCCAGATTTCGGGCCCCGTCGTGAGGTAGTGCGCCTCCGGGTTCGCCGGGTTCTCGAACTGCTGCGGAATAAAGCTTCCCGGGTTCTGCGCCGCAATCTCGTTCGCCTTCTCGATGCAGCCCGCCATGCCCTTCGCGCCTTCGGTCAGCACGACCTCGGCCCCAAGCGCCTTCAATAGCAGCCTGCGTTCCATGCTCATGGAATCGGGCATCGTGAGCACCACCTTGTAGCCCTTTACGGCCCCCACGTAGGCAAGGCCTACGCCCGTATTGCCGCTGGTCGGCTCGATGATGAGGGCGCCCGGCTTGAGTTTGCCCTCCTTTTCGGCGCGTTCAATCATGTTGAATGCCACGCGGTCCTTCGCGCTTCCGAGCGGGTTGAAACTTTCGAGTTTTACGTAGACTTCGGCTTCGCCCTTGTTCAGCTTGTTGATGCGAACGAGCGGCGTGTTGCCGATGGTTTCCAAAATATTGTTGAATATTGCCATACTTCGATCCTTTTGGGTAAAAACTATAAAATCCCAATCGTGCTCAAGAAGATGCCCCAAAGTTAGTTGAAATTTCTGCAACCAAAAAGAAAAAGGTGGTCTCCAACTTGTAAATTTGGTTCAGCAAAAAAACACCAAGCAAGAGGATAACCACCATGATGAAAAGTACAAAAAGAACCCCAAAACTGTCAATCGTCCGCCGCGAAGAAATCGACATTTCGACCAGTATCGGGGTGGTTCTGGCCGACCTTGCCGAACAGGGGAAAAGCTGCCTTGACGCGCTGTCGAGGGAGATGGGCGCAAGGCTCGTGGAGGCGATACTCCTGGCCGAAAGGGAACAGCTCGGCGGTGCAGCATACCACCCCAGGGAGGGCTTCAAGAAGTGGTCCAGCCAGGGCGGTTCCGTGTACATCGCGGGCGGCAAGGCGAAGGTGCGCGTA